>CAZWME010000207.1:0-7514 GCA_964634515.1 uncultured Pirellulales bacterium
AAACCCGTAGAATTACTAAGAAAGATTAAACGATAGTTCATAGCGGGCCCTTTGAGCAAGAGCTTGTTCTGAACGCTTCGTGTTGACGCGCAATGAGTGAGTACAATAAATCTGTGGGTATGGAAATAAGAAGGTGGTTATGGAACATCTGCATCTAATAACGATAATGGGCGTGCTCTCGGCCGGAGCCTATGCGGAGGCTCCAGCCGTCAAGACGGTTACAGTTACGTTTTCAGAGGCGAAGGGACTTGGCGTCGAAGCGGGGGTGATGCGTCGTGACCCCAGTGACATCATCAAGGTCAGTGACAGTTACTATGTATGGTACACCAAGGGAGCCGAGTTTGGCGGGTACAATGCTACGATCTGGTATGCAACCTCGACGGATGGTCGTGTGTGGACTGAGAAGGGCGAGGCCCTGGCGCGTGGGGCCGTGGGCAGTTGGGATCAGCGAAGTGTCTTCACCCCCAATATTCTCGTTGCCGAAGGACGCTATTGGCTCTTCTTTACGGCCGTGCCGGAGACCTTTGTGCCTCGTGGCCCCAACACCACGCCCACGGCGATTGGTGTGGCGGTCTCGGATGCTCCCGACGGGACGTGGGAGAAACTTGCGGAGAATCCAGTGCTGAAAATCAGCGCGGATCCCAACGCGTTCGACAGCCTGCGTGTGGACGATGCCTGCCTGATCGTTCGCAACAACCAGTATTGGATTTATTACAAGGGGCGCCAGCAGGGTAAGAGCCCTGCACAGACCAAAATGGGCGTAGCAATGGCGGACAAACCGCAGGGACCCTATGTGAAATATGTTGGGAATCCCGTCATTCTTGGCAATCACGAGGTGTTGGTATGGCCGCAGGCTGAAGGGATTGCTGCCATGATCGGGACAACTGGGCCGAAACGACTCACCCGCACCATCCAATACGCCGAGGACGGCTTGCATTTTAGGAAAACCTACGACATCCTGAACGTACCCGTTGCCGCTGGAGCTTATCGTCCCGAAGCCTTTACTCAGAGTGGTAAGGGTGAAATGATTGAGTGGGGCGTACACATTAAGATGGATAGAAAGAGGAAAAACTTGCCGTGTATTGAGCGCTTCGAATGCTTCGTCGTCCCAGCTCCGAGAAGCCTGGGGGATTACCAAACCCGGCGTGATTCATTGTTCAATGAAAGAACAGTCAATGAGCAACATGGTAACATCGATATAAAAAATATGAAAGGTATATGTGATGTCTCAAGATCAGAAAGCGTTTCTTGCCTTTATTATCGTTAGCCTGTTGCTGCTCTTTGCCCAGAACGGTGTCTGCTCCCCAGAGCGTTGGACAAAAACGACGTTGTTATATGAGGAGAACTTTGAAAGTGAATCGCTCGACAACTGGATTTGTGAACTGCAAAATCCTGAATCATCCTCTGTCGGCACACAAGATGGGAAATTGAATATTGATGTTGGAGGCGGCGCCACCATTTGGTTTAAACCTGAATTAAAAGGTGATCTCCTCATTGAATACGACGTTACCATCATTAACGAAGGAGGGGACAACGACCGGGTTTCTGATCTGAACCAATTCTGGATGGCTTCAGACCCAGCGAATACCAACCTCTTTACGCGGGGCGGCAAGTTCACGGAGTACGATAACTTGCGTCTGTACTATGTGGGTATGGGAGGCAATCATAACTCCACTACCCGGTTCAGGCGATATCCGGGAGGGGGTGAAAGGCCTCTCCTGGCTGAATACACAACCCAGGCGTATCTCCTGAAACCTCACACTAACTATCATATAGAAATCATATGCTTCAAAGAACGGACTCAATATCGAGTTAACGGAGAAGACTTTTTTAACTATGAAGATCCCGATCCCCTGGTTGAAGGTCATTTTGGGTTTAGAACCGTTAGAAACCACGAGACTGTTGAAAATTTCAAAGTTTATCGCCTGGTCGCATCTCAGCTCGCAACCTTGAACAATAAGCGTCATACAGCAGAACGAACGGTGTTACCTGGTGAAAACATCCAGGATGCCATTGATGATGTACATGCCAACGGAGGTGGGGTGGTTACCTTAACAGCGGGAGTGCATAATATAACCTCACCGGTACAAATCAAAAGTAATGTGACACTTCAGGGGGAGGGAAATCTTGCCAGTACACTTGAAACGATGAGTGACATCAAAATGATTATACAAGCCGGTTATGGTTTGAATAACGTCGCAATACAGAACCTTGTGCTCAGAGGGTCACCCACCAAAAACGCAGGAGGGATTCATCTTATCTCCTACAGGACAGATCATGATCGTATTAATCTATCTGGTGTTCATGTTTTTGAAACCGGATGGGGCGTACATATCAAGGGAGCCAAGCATGTCAACATTGAAAACTGCAACTTTAGTAGAAACGGCACTCCTGAAAAGAAAAAGTATGCGCATAATCTTTACCTCAGAAGATGTGATACGGTTACTGTTCGAAATTCTATTTTTAACAACTCTATTTCCGGCAATGGGATAAATATCTCCTATAGCAGAGACATCAATATAGATAATTGTGAAGCTATAGGAAATCATTTTAGAGGTATGCGCGCCGCTGATACTGATGGGTTTAGGGTACATAACTGTGTTATTGCCGAAAACGGGAATGTAGGTCTTCTTGCAAACACAGAGAAAGTAGTCACAAAGAATATCGATTGGAAAAACAACTGTGTGTCAAACAATGGTGACAAGGGAATTTATGCCAGATCCGGAGCAACAGGCAGTTGCAGGAACAACAATTCGTATGGAAATAGTGATGATTATGACCTTCCGCATACTGTTTCCCGATCAGGAAATGTTAGCGATTCCAGTATCGTTGGCAATCGTTGCGTATCCGCTACGGACAAGGCCGCTCCTCTCCGCTTCTTCGTATCGCTACAGGGTAACGATATGTGGTCGGGCAGATTGGAACGCCCGTCATCCCAGCGGACAGACGGACCTTTTCGAAGTCTGGAGGCTGCTCGAGACACTGTACGTACCCTGTCTCTGGAAGAACGGTGCAAGCAACCGATCGAAATCTGTATTCTTCCCGGGACCTATATACTCAAACAGCCGTTGATTCTCGAAGCACAGGATAGCGGCACGGAAAAGGCTCCTATTGTTTACCGCTCCTGGAAAAACAAGCCGGCGGTGATCAGCGGGGGTAAGGAGGTTCGCAACTGGACGAAAACCGAACTCAATGGACACCCTGTACTGGTCGCCGACCTGTCCAAACTCTCTGAACGCTATCGAGCCTTTGAGCAGTTGTGGGTAAACGGCCATCGGGCGGTGCAAGCACGTACTCCCGATCGAGGTTATTTGAAGATCCCGACTGCCCCCGAGAGCAGGGAGCAGTTCGCCTACAACGAAGCCGACGCCCACTATTTTGACGGAATCGGAGTCCAAGATGGCGTCGCGGTGGTGTTCAATAAATGGTTGGAGTACCATATGCCCCTGGACCGGATAGACCGGGAAAACCATACCATGATCTGCACCAAGAAGAGCGGGCGGGCCGTGGAAGCGGATGATGATTACTATCTGGAGGGCGGCCGGGCCATGCTGGATCAACCCGGTGAGTGGTACCTCGACCGGAAAGCTGGCAAGCTGTACTACTATGCCTTGAAAGGAGAATCCGAGGTGGTGGCGGTGATTCCTGGTCTGGTCAATGTGGTGCGCATTGAGGGCGATGCCGCCAATGGTCAGTGGGTTGAGTATGTCCAGTTTCGCGGTCTAATCTTTAGTCATACCACCTGGGTTTTGCCGAGAACATCAGGCCCCTCCGGCTACGGCCAGGCGGATATCCAGATGGAAGGGGCCCTGCGCCTTCAGGATACTAAGCATTGCCTCTTGGAGGAATGTGAAATTACCGCTGTGGGCAACTACGGCCTTGAGATAGGGCCGGGATGCTCTGAAAACCGGATTCTGCGTTGTGACATACACGACTTGGGCGGCGGGGGACTCTTGATCGGCCCCAAAATCCGGCCCCGCTCTCATAAGGAGGGCTATAAACCGGGAGAAGAGATCCCGCCGGTACTGAAACATCCGTCCGACGCCACCCGTCGTAACGAAATTGCAGATTGTCACATCTACGATGGTGGCCGCTATTTCCACTGTGCGGTCGGTATATGGATTGGGCAAAGCCCGGACAATCACGTGTACCATAATGAAATCTTTGATTTCTACTATTCCAGCATCTCTTGTGGATGGACCTGGGGCTACGGATCCGCTCTGGCTGTTGGCAATCGCTTTGAGTATAACCACATTCACCACATCGGTCAGCGCCGCGACGGGGACGGACGGGTTCTCAGCGATATGGGCGGCATATATACTCTCGGGGACCAGACCGGGACAGTCATCCGCAACAATGTGTTTCACGATATCTACGCAGGGAAGTATGGCGGTTGGGCCATCTATTTCGATGAGGGCACTCGGAATATCCTGGCAGAAAACAATCTTGTCTATCGTTGCAGGCACAGTTGTTTTAACCAGCATTACGGCAAGGACAACATTGTTCGCAATAACATCCTTGCCTTCGGCGACACCAGTGTGGTGTGCCTTGCCCGAGCCGAATCGCATACGAGTTTTATACTGACCAACAACATCCTTCTCAGCCATGGTCCGCCCATGTATGCAGGCGGTTATGCACATAAAGTCAATAAGCCTGGAATCTTTAGGGCCAACCGTAATTTAGTCTGGTCGATCAATGGCACCGTCCTCGGGGCCCAAGATCGCTTTCCCAGTCGCATTTATGAACCGAACGAACCTGTCCTGACCTGGCAGGCGTGGCAAGCGCTGGGCTACGACCAACACGCGCTTATTGCCGATCCTGGTTTTAAGGATCCGGCCAACGGTGATTTCCGCTTGTCAGAGGACAGCCCGGCGAGCCAAATAGGCTTTAAGCCTTTCGCTCTCGATAAAGCAGGACCTCGGTAATTTCACCTGGAGGTTAGTTTTTTATTAAATAGGGTATGACTATGAAAAATGTAAGCCACATGAAACTATTTGTTTGTTTGATGACAACAATTCAGGTTTTAGGCGGTTTGGGAGCCCAGGCGACTGAACAGACGTTAGCACCGGAGCCGAAAATATTCAATGTCAAAACCTTCGGTGCTGTTGGCGACGGTGTGGCGATGGATACCAAGCCGTTGCAAGACGCGATCGATGCCTGTCACGCGAATAGTAGGGGTATTGTGTGGGTTCCGAAGGGAGACTACCAAATCGGCACGCTCCGGATAAAGAGCAATGTCACACTCTCGCTGGAATACGGGGCGACCCTATTGGGCAGCCAGAATTTGGCCGACTACGCCACAAATCTCAGGGACACTCCCGAAGGCGGCGGCAGGTGCCTGATTTATGCCGAAGACGCCAAGAATATTATATTTCAAGGTCTCGGGGTCATCGATGCTCGAGGCACCCCTGAGGCATTTCCCAGAGGGAAAAGTCCACGCCCGAGGCTAATGCAGTTGATGAATTGTGGTGAGGTCACTTTTTCCGGTTTGACCTATAAAAGACCCGCCTCATGGGGCCTTCACCTGGTCGAGTGTCAAAACGTCCGCTTCGAGGGGGTGACAATCCAATTCAGGAATAACCAGTTCAATAATGACGGCATCGATCTTGACGGATGCCGGAACGTAGTAATCGAGAATTGCCGGATCGATGCTGGGGATGATGCTATATGCCTTAAAAGCACGGGCCTTAATCCTTGTTCGAATATTGTGGTTCGGGCATGTGAGGTGAGCAGCACTACCGCGGCTGTCAAGCTGGGAACCTCATCCCGCGGTGGCTTCGTGGACATCCGTGTGACGGATTGCCGATTTTATGATTGTCCCATGGGCGCGGTCAAGCTTCTGTTAGTGGATGGCGGTCGCCTGGAAAATGTGGAAATGTCGCGTCTGGTTATGGAACGAGTCGGCGGACCGTTCTTTATACGGCTGGGGAATCGCGGACGTTAGTATAAGCGTCGTACAGGTCAGATTTACAAGGCGGACGTACAACCTGAAGGCGCTCCGATAGGCTCACTCCGTAATGTTACGATTAAGGATGTGGTTGCTGAGGTGAACGACACGAAATACGACCGCATGGGGATTATGATTACCGGGATTCCCGGGCATCGGATCGAGGATGTGAGACTTGAGAATATTCATGTCACGTTCCCTGGTGGCGGACCCATTGAAGCTGTCGGACGTGAGGTGCCGGAGGACATTGCCCGTTATCCTGAACAGTTCTTTTTCGGCACACTACCATCCTGGGGTCTGTATCTGCGACACGTTAACGGGATTAGTTTCAAAAACGTCAGGCTTGAGAGCAAAGAGGAAGATCCCAGAGAACCCGTGGTTCTGGATGATGTGCTGAATTATGATCCCAGTGGCTTGTACATCAACTGTGTCACAGCGGAGAAATTAAAGTGGTTCCGTGACGCCAAGCTCGGGCTGTTTCTTCACTGGGGGCCTTCAAGTGTTAAGGGAGTTGAGATTAGCTGGGCCCGACAGGACCATCCTTTTGACCATCCCGGCAAAGGTGAAAAGATTCCCAATGATGTGTACGACAATCTCTATAAGAGTTTCAATCCTGTAAAATTCGATGCTGATAGATGGATGAAACTGGCAAAAGAATCTGGATTTAAATATGTAGTGTTTACCTCCAAGCACCACGATGGGTTCTCGATGTGGCATACGAAACTAAGGGATTACAATATTGCCAATACCCCTTTTAAACGGGATATATGCAAAGAGCTTTCCGATGCCGCCCACAAATACGGATTGAAATTGGGGTGGTATTATTCGACCCGCGACTGGACACACCCAGACTATCTGGTGGGTGACAATAAAAAGTATAATGACTTTTACGAAGGTCAGGTAAACGAACTATTAACAAACTATGGTAAAGTGGATATTATGTGGTTCGACCATGTGGCCGGTAACTGGGAGGATTATACCATACCGCAATTGTTTGAAATGATGTATGAGTTGCAAGGCGAGAATCTTCTTGTAAATAACCGTGCTGCAAAATTCATCAAAAGGGAAAAAGGAAAGAAATATGAGCCGGATACGCCTGCACTAAAGAAATTGGTGTTAGGCGATTATGACACACCGGAACAAAGAATAGGCAAGTTCCAGACAGACCGGGCATGGGAGTCGTGCATGACGATGACCGAATGTAAAGGAGGTGGAGGATGGTCTTATCGACCTGATGGAACAACGATATCTTATAAAGAGACCATTCAAAGATTAGTTCATACGGTGACGGGGGATGGCAACTTGCTGCTGAATGTCGGCCCTTTACCAACCGGTGAATTTCCTGCCGACCAGGTAGCCATTTTGAAGAAAATGGGAACATGGTTGAGGCAAAACGGAGAAAGTATCTATGGAACGCGCGGTGGTCCTTTGCATAATGGCCCGTGGGGCGGAGTGACTCAGAAAGATAACAGGATTTATGCGCATGTCCTGAATTGGCCCGAAGACGGTTCACCACTGGTGTTGCCTGCTCTGGAAAAAAAGATCATTCACAGCAACGGGCTCAATG
>CAZWME010000208.1:0-7501 GCA_964634515.1 uncultured Pirellulales bacterium
CTTGATGCTGTTGAGGACGGAATGAACCTGATTAAAACAGCACACTGGATGAACAACAGCCTGATCGCCAACATAGCAGGCTCAGAGATTAAAGAGACAACAGTGCCCCATCTCGGTACACGCGTGCGGACCGTACCACATACAAAGTTTTATAAGGAATTTAAGCGCACTGAACCTACAGGTGATGTGAAAAAACTCGCGGACGCTTACCTTAGGAATGCCAAAAAGGTGATCCAGCCGACAAAGGCCGACATCCTTGATGCCGCAAGAGCATATTTCGCCATCAAACGAATTATTAAGGTTGAGAAAGCTGATGCCGTGATGATGGATTGTCTTCCAGGTCTCAGAAGACCGCGTAAGCATTGTCCGCCATGTATGGGTTTTATGACTCTGAGAGATGAAGGTATCGCTGCCGGCTGCCAGGCTGATCTAAATGCAACGCTGACTTTAATGCTGGTACAACAACTCTTCGACAGACCTGGTTTTCAGCAGAATGCCTCTATGGAGACAGAAAAAAATCTCTATTTCGGCGCACATTGCACTTGCGCCTCAAAGCTAAATGGTACCTCAAGCCCATCTGAGCCTTATATCTTAATGAACCATGCTGAAGCAGGCTGGGGTTGTGTTCCTCGAGTCCTTTGGCGAACCGGACAGAAAGTCACAATGGCACAATACATTTCAGGACAAACACCCCACATGTATATTTACAGTGGAAAGGTTATGGGATGCCCGAGTATTCCACCAACCGGGGGTTGTCGCACGAATTTAGAGATGACAATCAATGAGGTAGATGACGTATGTGACGTTAAGGGTATGCATCAGATTATATTCTATGGGAATTATTCTAAGCAGCTAAAAACTTTCTGCCAATTATATGACATCAAAGTTCTTACTTAGAAGAAGTAAGCACATCAACCTGATATGGAATGACTGTTGTTGTCAGTTAGATTTGATCTCTCAATTGAGATGAAAGGAAGGATGAATGATGAGGACTATTCAAAATCAAATAGTCAATTCCCTATCAAGACGTGATTTTATCGCCTTATCTTCGCTAGGGATAATCAGGTGCTTTATGCCTAAAAATCTCGTGTTTGCTTCCCCAAATAACACGCCGGCAAATTCTCTTTTCGACACAAAATTAAAAATCAAATTCGTCTTCGGAGGTATGGTCCATGAAACCGCCCATGAAGGACCGTGCAGAGTTGGAAAATTGAATAATCTGACGTACCAGGCGGAAACGAGGGGGCTTGACAGGCAATTTAGCCAATTTGTAAACGAGTTGAGAGGTAGAGATTTTCCAAGAGAGGCGGAAATCCTGGAGCCAGTTGATTTTAGAATGCTGGTAAAGGAAAAAGATACTGATTTTAAGTTTCCCGAGCAGTATTTCGCACAAGTTGAGAAGGATATTTCCAACACAGATTTAATTGTAGTGGTTCGAGGCTTTGCATCTGACATTGCGCTAAAACTTGCTGAACGATTCAACAAGCCGGTAGCAACAATCGGTAATGACTGGGTGGTTGATGTTCCCGCCACGTTGCGACATAGGGGATATGAAAGTTATATTGCACTTGATTGGGAGGATTTCAATCGCTTGGTCCGTTTGCTATGGGTTCGAAAAGCTTTTTCCTTAACCAAGCTGTTGATAGTAACTGACCGGTTTGGGGAGACTCCCTTCGGACTGGCGAGCGCCATTTATGACTTTGACCAACTCAACAAGCTATATGGGATGCAATATCATCAAGTGTCCAACCAGGAACTCACACATGAAATGGATCGTGTTATTGCTCACAAAGGTGAACAGAAAAATGCCGAGTCGATAGCAAAAAAACTAATGGCCAACGCTAACGCTGTTCATATGAGTGACAGACATGTCATTAATTCAGTGAATTTCTATTTGGCGGTCAAAAAACTCATGAACAGGCATGCCTGTAATGCCTTTACCATCGAATGCCGGGAAATATGTCCTTTAGAAATTGCTGCAAAGTATAAGTTTACTCCTTGTATGACTATGTCACTATTGAAAGACGCAGGTTTTCCGACTGTCTGTCAGACCGACATAAATGCGTTAATTCCTATGATGGCTTTATCATACCTTGGTAAAAGATCAGTTTATATGGGTAATCCAATATTCGATGCAAAAAACAATATCTTGTCCATCTTCCATGATGTTCCAGGTTTGAAGATGAAGGGATTTGACTCGCCATCTCTGCCGTACGAGCTTCGCAATTTTACAGTAGCCGGATGGGGAGTTACATTCCGATATGATTTTAACAGAGACAAAGGGCAGGTTGTCACCATAGCCCGCGCCAACCCGGGTCAAACAAAAATCCTCCTCACGAGAGGCCAGATACAGGAGGGTTTTGGATTTAATAAAATCAGTTGTTCTTTAGGTGTCCGAATAAAAGTTCGAGATACGCTAAAGCTTTTCAGAAATGCAGCAGATTATGGCGGTCATTTAATAATGGCATTCGGCGATTACATCGAGCAAATGGAAGATTTGAGTGAAATGATGAATTTTGACCTTTTGGTGGTTTAATCTTTCTTGTTAGCTCCACACGAATAATATCTACTAAAAATACACTATATCACGCCCAGCTTGGAATGGGCCAAACGTTTTTCAGCAGGATTTCGATAGTGCCCTTTCTGATTAAAATCGTGACTACTATCTTTAAAATTGAGATATTCTTACTTATTTCTTTGTGCTCCGTATTATCTGTTAAAAAACAATGTATTTATAACGTCCAACCTTCTCGGTATTCTCGATGCAGATATTGGTTGGCCGCTTCGTCGTTTGTAATTTTCATATTGGGACCGTCCCAGTAAAGTTTCTTGCCGGCTCGCATAGCGATGTTTCCCAACAGAGGAATCTCAGTCAGTAATCCGCTGTGTCGCACGAAATCGGAGCCGGCCGGTACGCCGCCTCGACAAGCATCTATCCACTCCTTGTATTGACCCGGTGAACGCTGAAGCAGCTTCGCAGGCCGTCCATAACTCCGCATTCTGGATTCGGGAATCAGACGATGGCCCATGATCGTTCCCTGCTCGCCAATATAGACGACGCCAGACACCCCTCTACCGGGTTCGAGATTTTTCGGTCGAGGCGGCTTGTAGCCTCCGTCATACCAAGTCAAGCTCACCGGAGGCATTCCTTCGCGGGCGGGGAACTCGTATCTCACTTTATATGTTCGTGGGTAGATTTCCGGGCCAAGTTCAACGCACTCGCCTTCAACGCTAACCGGGTAACTCAACTTAAGTGCCTTGAACACGGTCGAGAGCACATGGCAGCCCAGGTCGCCTAAAGAACTCGTCCCGAAATCGCGCCAGTCGCGCCAACCCCACGGGTGATAAGCCGGGTGATAAGACCGTACGGGCGCAGGTCCGAGCCAGAGGTTCCAGTCAAGTCCATCGGGAACTGGCGGAGTTTCCGGCGGACGGCTCCCCCATATCGGCGGCTCCCAGAATCGCTTGCCCAAACCGACATGCACTTCATGCACTGGGCCAATCGCCCCGTCCAGGATGAACTCCTGTACGAGGCGGGCCTCTTCGCTGGCTTGCCCCTGATTACCCAATTGGGTGGCGACCTTGGCCTTGCGCGCCGCTTCAGTGACTTGCCGGGCTTCATACACGGAGTAGCTCAGGGGCTTCTCGCAATACACGTGCTTACCTCGTTTGATCGCGGCCATTGTGATAGCTGCATGTACATGGTCGGGAGTGGCAATCACAACGGCATCTACATCCTCCCTCTCAAAAAGCTCCCTATAGTCGGCATAGGCCTTGCAGCCTTGATAACCTCCGCCGTTTTTTCTGGCCGCATAGTGTTCATTAACTTTACGCCGCGCCGGCTCGCGGCCACCTACCCGTTGCTCTTTACCCTTCATCCAATCCCACGAGATATAACCACTGCCCTGGCGGTGAACATCGCAGACGGCTATGACCTGCAACTCGTCGTACTTGAGCAGGTTGAAGAGGTCTATGTGGCCCTGACCGCCCATGCCGATGCATGCCAACGAGGTTTTTTCACTTGCCGCAACGTGACCTTTACCTCCGAGAACATGCCGAGGAACTATAGTAAATGTAGCGGCAGCTCCCATTCCGGCAAGAAATTCGCGCCGAGAAAATCGACGTAAGCTTGAGGTCTTTGTTTGTCTGTTTTGATTCTTGAATCCGCTCATCTGCGTGTCTTCCTTTCACAACGAGTGATGACGATTTCTCAGGAAACTCATCAGCATAATAGTCTAAGCAGTTGTTTGACCACTATATTACCTCAGGTGTCTAAGTATGTCAATCGACTCGAGTATGGATATCGTAATTCCAGTTGCTGTGGATTCTGATGACGTGGCTGGAGTATCTTTAGATGGCAAAATATTGATTGGTACTGGAAAGGACCTTGATCCAGGTAGTTTTTGCTCGGGATTGATTGATGATGTTCAGTTATATGACGAAACGATAACCATACAAGAAATCGTGGAAATGGTTCTTTAGCTCGATGCTCAAGCAAAATGCTCAGAACAAATACACACCTTCTCTTTTGACCATAGATCTGGTAGTTTATAAACTGTCGGTTCTTTTTAAATGTAACATCAACAGCGTACTTAATACTGATCAATTCGACATAGGCCCCTTTGTCTTAAAGCAATGTAGAAACTCTTGGCACTAAGGAACCGCAGTGGACAATAGAAACACTTATTGTTGTAGCTTTTTAATGCAAAAAGTTTTTTAGCGATTCGGAAAAAACCGTCTTATCCATGACGTCCTTTGTCAATACTAACCGCAAGGTTAGAGGGATTTCTCCATAAATGCCTACCCTGTCACTCATTAGCCGAATCACTTCGGGAATATCCGTAAATCTCAGTATATTTAGGTAACAGGGTCCTTGACGGTGTGAGGCGGTTGGTGAACAGAGAACAGCCCTTTCAACAGATCTATCCAGCAGCGCTGCATAAAGGCCGTTTACACCGCTTTCACCCTTACCGGTAATAATGATTCTGGCCGGATCTACCTCCGGCAGTGTCCTCAAAAAATTCACAGAGCGGATAACCTCATAGAGCTGCATGGTTTCGATAGTCGTACCGCACACCATAGCCTGACGCTTCATGTGATGAAGCAGATCATCATCACTGAAACTCCTCAGATTTTCTTCTAAAGAACGACTCCCTCGGTCGAGAGTCTCGATTATAAGAACGGCGCGTTCTCCCCAGTCGTAGCCTTCAAGTAGCTGCTCGTTACCCCAGACCGGAATTCCCCTGCGATGATCAATAAGCAATAGTGCCGGTAGCCGACCATTCGGTTTAGTTCTTTGGGGAATGGAATAGACTCCTCGTACACGAAGATCCTTAAATGAATTGAAGCTTACTTTCCTAACGATCCTGCCCATGAATTCTTTTTCCTCCCCCAAGTGCGGTTCAAGGGGGACATCCTCTAATGAAATATAGCGGAACACTTCGCTGCGCAAATGTTTAGTCAACTCTTTTATCCTGCTCTTCCGCGCTTGCCCAGATAAAGGTTCATAGGAAAATAAGTAAGCCGGAATCAACTCCTCGTCGATCCTGGTCAGACGTTCTTCAAGTGGATAAACTTTTTGCCAGCAGACCAGTTTATCAGAGGGCGGCACATCTACCGGGCCCTCCTCAGCAAAAGTTGTGTTGAGCCCTAAGAATTCCTTCATGAAGAAAGAGTAAACCGGCAGCCGGATTGCCTCCGTATCAGCATGTCCACCCGAAACCACTGCGGTGCGCAGAGAGTCCCCGGCGTTATACAGCCTGTAGATTTCACAAACCTTGTCAACTAACTCATTGAATGAATCCATGGGAAAACCGCGGTCGGACTTGGCATTGCAAAGAAGCTGAGCCCGAGGAGCTGTCATTGCTCCGATTTCGGAGTAGAGCAAGCCATAACTGTTTACTGGGTACTGGCAGTCGCAGTGGGCCGAGGAAAGCCGCTGCTTAATCCAACCTTTAGTGGAAAGAACTCCTGATACGGGTGCGGAGGCCTTAATCCGCTCGTCAATCGCTGCTAAAAAAAATGTCGCCATCCCACCGCCGGAAATCCCCGTGGCACCAATCCGGCTACTATCAAGGTCATCCCTGGTGCATAAATAGTCCAGGGCGCGACGCGCATTAAGCAATTCCATTGCCATTGGAGAGAAGCCCCGGCTGTACCAATGGAACCATCCATGTGCATAGACTCCGTGGTGTGTAAATTCGATCTCTCCCATTTCTATATTGTCCATTATTAAAACGGCAATGCCCCTGGCGGCGAACCATGCACCGTGGTGCTTGAACCGGTTTTTATTGGCGTGTCCGCATTGGTAGAGTATGACTGGGAAAGGTTTCGCACCTTTCCGAGGCAGATATAGGTTGGCTGTTGAGTATATATTAGGTGCGGTTTCAAGGACCAGACATTCGAGTGAGTAATTAGGTCTATTCACCTCCCGGATTATCCTGACATAGGGCGGGCTGTCGGGCCAGCGGCGATCATGCCAAAGCATTTTGTAAAGAGTCTCTCTGGTCTGCTCTTTTCGTTCTTCCCATTGCTTAACATTCTTGATTCGGCAGAAGAGATCGTCGAAACGAGCGGTTATTACCCGTTCGAAATGAGTTTGAAGGGTATTGAAATTATCATTTTGGGCCTTAACTGGAGTAAGGGTGCTCAGACAACACAGACAGAGAACAGCAAATAAATGAAAGTTTTTCATGATTGATTCCCGTGTTAAGTTATTTTGCGCCATTGCGAAAGCTATTGGAGTCGTATAATTCAGGCTGCTGTACGCCTGATAATGATTATAATCCATTCACTACTAATCCACAACATATCTTAGTTCATTGCTATGTTAAAAAAACATCTTTAATCAGTAACTTATTTGTCAGTTTGCTGCTACCAGTTTATTATCAAGAATTTTCCATGACGACAAAGTGGCTGATCTGTTATAAATTATGTTAGTGAAGCTTGTGCCTGTGTTGTTGGGAATCTGTGGCCGTAAGGATATCCAGACACGCTGATTTGTTTTGGTATAGACCCTTTTTATTTCATTATCAATTATGGACTTTAAATTTTCTATAGCTTTTGAAAATGTATTAATTTAATTCCTTCCGAATAATGTGTTGGTGAACCTGGCAGATCATATCTCTGGGGTAGCTTGGAAAGAAAAATCGTTTGGCCAGAGGCTCATATTTGGGCTGCTGGGGGCAAATTTGTGCCTCTGGGGCCCCGAACGATTTTTCTCGTTCGTCCGAAACGACGATTGAACCTACCCATTTCCCGGAAGAACCTTAATTTGTTATAATATCTCGGCCTAACGATACCCTCAGAATCTCTACAATCGCCTGTCAGCTATAGCAGGAAAGGTGGGCATAACAAAGCATGTATCCATGCTAATTTTCAATAAAACCATAAAACCGCATCGAAAGCGAAAATCCTTAATAGTTCAAGGTGTATTTTGTACAATTAATAATCTCGTATGGACTGAATTATTTTTTCTTAGCGTTAGAGAAATGCCGAAAGA
>CAZWME010000209.1:0-7486 GCA_964634515.1 uncultured Pirellulales bacterium
TCTTTGCCTTTCTTGATTACGAAATCTCCCTCTGCATCTCCAATGGCATCATGGGGTAATAAGGGATGGACAGCAATGGTCCGACTTAAATCGACACTTCGGTCGTTGCAGACCTGGATGAATTCACTCCTGGCTTTTTCCAAAATGCTCATGTTAAACCTTACGGATTAGAGATTTCGCCGGCATCAATGACAACCATAACTCGGGCACGCTTCACTGGCATTAATCTCTTCGAGTTCTGTTTCTGTAAGGCTGTGGATAATTTCTTTCACGCTAAAAAGATCTGTTTTACAGATACTGATGCCTGTCTCGTTAAGTTTTTGTATTGCTCTGCGGGAGGCTGGATTATTCTTCCAATAGCAGGATTTCCACTTTTCGGAATTCAACGGGATGGCTCTCGGCCTGAAGGGATATGGAACCTTCCGACAGCAGCGTACCGTCGTCAAGCTGCGGCCGTTCATATTCCAGCACCACTTCGCCGTCGATAATATGCTTGATGATTTCGTTGCCGTGTACCTCGAGTTCAATTGTGACCCATTGGTCACCGTGATACGTTTTCGAACTGGATGAAATACAATGCTGTTTGATGAGTTTACCGTCCATTACGACATGCGTACCCGGCGTACACAAATTACCGGTTGGACGTTTGTCTGTGCCATTGCCCCCGAGGAGTTGAACTTCTATGGAGTCCGGAAAATCCTGGTCCTTTTTCATACTCTCCGCCGACTGGCCGTGCGCCATAATACCGTTGTTTCGAAATGCCCATCCCGGTCCGCCGGGACACTGCTCGCCCACGAACCTGTACTCAAGACGCAATATATAGTGCGAGAACGTACCGTCGTAAAAGAGATGACCGAATCTTCCATCGAACTTATCGTAATTCTCATAAGAAACCTTCAGGATTCCATCCTCGACCCGGAAGGTGTTCCCAAAATTTTCATCCAGGTCATAACCTGTTATTTTGACCTTCCAACCGTCAAGATTTTTCCCGTTAAACAGACTTACCCAGCGGCTGCTTGGCTGTATAGCACAACCACAGAACGTACTCATCAGAAGCAGGCAAAGGACCAACATGACGCTCTGCCGAGGCTTCGTTGAAAGGGGCTGATATCCGGAAAGATTGCGTTTTGTCGTCATTTTCAATTACTCCTTTAAGAAAAAACATTAAATTAATGCGAGCGAGAGGAGTCGAACCTCCACGTCCCTAAGGACACAAGGACCTAAACCTTGCGCGTCTGCCAGTTCCGCCACGCTCGCATATCATATATAGTATTGTATTTTCGATTTCTTTTGTGAAGCTACTCGTTCGTCTCCTGTGATTTTGTATTCAGCTCCGAAATTTTCTCAATGCGTTTTTCTGCCTTTTCAAGTATTGTCCTGCATTGCTTAATCAGCGCCATACCTTTTTCATATTGCTCAAGGCTGTCCTGAAGGGGTATCTGGCCCTGCTCAATTTTGCCAACGATATTTGTAAGTTCTTTTATCGACTCTTCAAAGCTCAATTCTCCGAGGTCGTCTTTTTTCTTTTTGGCTGCCATTTCTTTTCCTTTTACGGCTAATCTTTATAAATTCACGCTTCTTTTTACTTTTTTGTTACCTTACTTTCAATCAAATTCTCGTTGGCAAGTTCGGTAATTAAATGCTCTCCGAGCCGGACATCATCTACGGTTTTTACCAGCAGGCCGGTCTTTTTGTTCATTGTAATGCTGTATCCCCGCTTGAGAACCGATTTCGGATTCAAACCTTCCAGCCGGTTTTCCTGTGCCGTAAGCAGCATTTTGCAGTTATTGATAATTGCACAAATCCTCTTATCAACCCGATGCTGAGAGTTATTCAGCTCAACTTGTCTGTTATTAATAATCGCACGAATCCCCGCATTTATCCGATGCCGGGAGTTATTTAATTCTACGGCTTTATTTTTCAAAAGCCGGTGCGGCTCAATCCTGACAATCTGCTCATAAGCCGCCGAGAGTTTCTGACGCATCCCGGTAAGCATCTCTTTTATCGCCTCTACTAATTCGGCGCTCAGCTCATCTAATTGCTGCTGGGCATTTTGGATAAATAAAAGCGGATTTCTAAATACCGCATTGGCAAGAATTATTTCCAGATTCTGCTGTGCCAGTTTCAGCCTCGCCTTAGTCTGGCCTGTCAATCTTCGTTCTATATTAATCAACCGGCCCAAAACTTCCTCCATATCCGGAACGGCGACGACGCCCGCTTTTGTGGGTGTCGATGCACGGGCATCTGCCACGAAATCCGCGACAGTAACATCCACCTCATGGCCGACGGCGCTTATGACAGGTATGTTGGAATTGAAAATCGCCCTTGCTAAAACTTCTTCGTTGAAGGCCCATAAGTCCTCCATCGACCCGCCGCCCCTTCCAACAATCAGGACATCGAGCTTCAGCTCTTTATTGCGTCTGTTTATATCTATCAGTGCGGCGGCGATTTTTTTCCCGGCCCCTTCGCCCTGAACAGGCACCGGATAAAAAAGAAGCTCAACACAGGGCCAGCGGTTATGAATGCTGTCGATTATATCATGCACGGCCGCACCCGATCCGCTGGTCAGTATCCCTATCCTTTGTGGATAGGTCGGCAGTGTTTTTTTTTGCTCATCATCGAAAAGACCTTCGGCCCGAAGCTTTTTTACCATTTGCTCGAAAGCCAACTGAAGCGCACCGACACCGGCAGGAACAAGCTCATCAACGATTAGCTGATACCTGCCGTGGGGGACATAGACATCGATGAATCCCGTGGCTAACACCGCCAGTCCGTTTTCAGGTCTGAATCTGATTCTTCGAACATTGGGCTTCCACATTGCGCAGGGCAGATTCGATTTCTCGTCTTTAAGCGAAAAGTAACAGTGCCCGCTTGGATGATGTTTGAAGTTGGTTATTTCACCTTTGATAACGAGCCGCGAAGGCAGGTTGTCTTCGAGGGTCGCCTTGATTAAAGAGTTAATCTGGCTGACCGTATATATTTGTGAAGTTTTCTTCATCTTTTGCACGTTAGCACCTGATTTGTCAGCGAACCAGCACCGCCCAATAGCCCTGTGATGGACAAGTTAACGTTATTTTGCTTTTGCCTTTAATACGTTTACTGCCTGACCATTTACTTTTCATTACATCCAGCCAGCGAATTGTGGCAGACTTGTTCAGTGCGCCGATGTCCAGTGATACTTGGCCGCCCTTCGGGAAATAAACGGCGTATTCGGTGCCCGGATTTGCAAGACAGTATGCTTCGTTGTCCTCTCTGTCGGAAAGCAGATTATTGCCTGGCGTACAGGTAAAGACATTCATCTTGTCCGTAATCATCCTCATGCTCCGGATGTTCGCCTGCGCCTTATCGCCGAGCCCCAGCCCTGAATCCGGGCGATGGAACCTTGCCGATGCCAGCCCGCCGAAGATATTGCGCCAGAAGCGCTCGGCGCCGTCCCGGTCGTTGCCGAACCTGCCCGTATCGGCGCCGTAGATTTTCACGTTATTCAGCGGACGTATCTTACCTGCTATTCTTGCCCGCTGACGCTGCGCATTGTCCCAGTGCGTTTGCCCTTTTTGATGGTTGTTCTGCGAGATGTCCACGAACGAATAGGTCTCCGGATGGTCGAATGTCGGATTATGTTGTTTATGGGCCAGGTCCCACTTGTCCCACATCTCGGTCGTCTGGACCTTAACGCCGGCTTCTTTGGCCTTTGACTTGATATGTTCCGACCAGTATTTGCCCCACTCGGGCGTTACCGATGTCTCGTTGTCCATGCAGTAAAGCACGTTGGGATATTTGAGCGAATAAGAAAGGATTTTATCAACGAATCGCCGCTGGTATTTGAGCACGGTTTTCTGGTTGCGTTCGGCAGGAACCGACCAGAAAAAATTGTTCTCCGTCCGTGTAGGGTGGGTCTTGACCTGTTCGGGCAGTCCCGTCTGCTGGGTGCTGTAGTTGATGTTGTTCTTCGGATTGAACGGATTGACCGCCCAGAGGTCGCGATAGTAATCGAAAGTCGCCCAAACTTCAATCTGGACAATAATGTCACGTTGATTCGTCAGCTTAAGAAACCTCTCGAACCTTTGCCAGTATTCGTCGTTCCACTTATCCAGGTCGTATTTGCCGTTTACCTTCTCAAATTGCCATACGTTGCCTTCGTCCCTGGCCGACATTGTGTTGCGTATGTAATTACCGCCGACCGACTTCAGCAGGTCAAGGTGCTCTTTTAAGTTCGGAATCTGAAACAGATTGTCGTCAACAGTACCGCCTATCAACAGTACCGGCTTGCCCTTATACTGCCAGTACGCCGGGTTCTCTTTATAAATCTCTATCGTCCCGCCCGCGGCTCGAACATGGACACTCACTAACATTAACACCACGGCCAATAACGCCGCCAACCGTTTATGTTCCTGCTTCAATTCTCTCATAATATATACCCTTTCCTTGTTTAATGATTGTGTTATAGTCTTTTCTTTCTTGTTCGGGGCCGATTATACACCCAAATCACCTTCAAAACCAAATAATCAATAATAAATTCAGATAGTTGCCGGCGTTTATTGTCGAAAAATGCTCAATTTTACTGTACAGATTACTTGAAAAATGTTCGATAAATATGTAAGCTGAATATGCAGGGTACAAATGTTAGAATATTGAAATTTACGACAGGAAAAAGGATTCAATGGTCAGCTTAATTGACAAAAACCATGAAGAGTTGGTAGCTTTGTGCCGAAAGTATCATGTTGAGAGGCTTGACGTGTTCGGCTCTGCCGCAAGGGGTGATTTTGTCAAATCAAGCGACATCGATTTTCTTGTCGAATTTGACAGTGAGGTAGCTCAGCGTCGATTCGACAATTATTTTGATTTACGTCGTGCTCTGGAAAAGCTGTTTGCCCGTCCGATCGACCTTGTTGAGCCGGGCGGCCTGCGTAACCCATATTTCATCCGCCAGGTCAACCAGACCAGGAAACAAATCTATGTTGCTTCATGAGCCTGAAAAATATCTTTATGATATGCTCAGCAGTTGTGAGTTTTTGCCCGAATTCACCAATGATAAAACTGTTGACGATTATATCAATGACCGCGCCTTTCGCTCGGCGATAGAACGTGAGTTATAGATTATTGGTGAGGCTTTAATTGTTCTGGAGAAAGTCGCACCGGCTGTTGCCGCCCGGATTCCTGAATTTCAAAATATCATCGGTTTCCGTCACGTTCTCGTGCATGGATACAACAGCCTGGACCCAATGACAGTTTGGAACGTGATAGAGATAAAACTTGAAGCTCTTGCCCCAAATATCAGTTCGCTGCTCAAAGAATATGAATAAAGCGGTTGGATCATTGAGAGGACATATCCCTTTAGCGGCAATCAGGATGAAGTGTGATAAGATTGGTGCGCAATTCTGCGGATTATTTGCAATACCAAACTCTACGTTGAACGTGTTAAATAAATAGTAGTCATTTCAGCGTAGATATGGTATCTTACCAAATTGAGGAGCCTGCCAATGTGGCAGGTCTCTTTGCTTGCAAATTTACAGATTAATGAGAGGAGCTAACTGCAATGAACCTATCAAAAACCGCAAAAATTAACGCCGTTTTAAGAAACACTATTCTGGCTGGAGCGGCTATCGTTGCTATCCTGACCGTCGGCGCCGGTGGCCAGCAGGGACTGGGCGAGATGGTAACGATGGGCGGCTTCGAATGGCTCATCGGCGATTGGAAGGCAACGACCGACCAGGACGGAGAAATTCGTTCTTTCTATAGATGGGGACTTAACAAGAATGTTATTACAATGGGCTTTAAGATGGGCGAATTCGAGGGTCGCGGCATGATTTATTATGACCCGGCTGAGTTTAAGGTCGTCCAGCTCGGCATTGATAACAGAGGCGGTATAGCCAAAGGCACCTGGGACGCCGAGGGCGAAAAGGCCGTCGCAAGGCTCGAATATGCCCCCGCCGACGGTGAGAAGCGAAGAATGGCTTCCGTTCACTCGAAGGTGGATGCCGAGACTATGAAGGTGGAATTTTACGAAATGGACAGCGACGGCTGGCTTTCAGATGAGCTGCGGGGCACCCTGGAGTATAAGAGACAGAAAAAGCAGACTAAGAAAAAATAGGCCAATCAACACGTCCGGAAATTTAAAGAGTTGTACTGAAAAAAACAGTCGCCTTTCTTATGCCCTTGTGTACTTATGCTCTTATGCATTTTTACGCCAGCGGTTCGTAGAATTTTTCCGGCCTTGGGCCGAGGGTGTTTGTCAGTGTTCCCAGCTTTTCAATGGAACATTCGATTATATCGCCCGGCTCTAAATAATTACCCGTAGCCAGGCCCACGCCGGACGGTGTGCCGGTTGCGATGACATCCCCCGGTTCGAGTGTCATAATATGGCTTAAGAACGAGACGATGTCGGCCACCGAGTATATCATCTGTGATGTGTTAGCATTCTGTTTGACCTCGCCGTTGACTTTAAGGGTAAGATTCAAGTTCTGCACGTCTTCGATTTCATCGCTGGTGAGCAGGTACGGCCCCATCGGTAAAAAGCCGTCGGACCATTTGCCGTTCAGCCAGTCGTAGAATTCGTCCCACGGCCGTTTGGCCCTTGCCTCCTTGAAGGTTACTGTGCGGGCAGATACATCGTTGGCGATAATATAGCCGGCTACGTAATCGAGGGCGCTTTCGGCGGTAACGGCTTTGGCATCTTTTCCTATCACCACCGCAAGCTCAAGCTCGTAATCCACATCTTTGCTGTAAGCCGGCCAGGGTATCTCGTCGTCCGGGCCGATTACGACCGTTGACGGCATAAGGAACGGCCTGGGGACCGTTGTCTGACGAGGCGAATCGGAGAGCCCGACGTTGAAGCCGCGGGTCATATTGGCCTCTTTGATATGCTCGCTGTAATTGCCCGCCAGGGCAAGCGCTTTGCCCGGCCTCGGGATAGGCGCAAGAAGTCTGACCGAATCGAGGGGGATTAAATTGTCGGCTAAAGAAGCCATCCCGGCCAGCTTTTCAAGACAGGCCGGACCTTTTTGCAGAATTTCTTTTACACTGCGGGGCGGATTTGCACCATCCCACGCCGATTGAATATCAATCAAACCTTCATCAGTCAGTATCGCACATGAAACCGACTTGCCTTTTGAATACGTAACTAATTTCATTTGCTTATCCTTTATAATCCATTTTTCATTGTAATTCGGGGAATTATAACATCATTATTCTTATCTTTCAACGCACCCTTCAGGTATATAGGTCCCCTGTTGCGAGTCAAGGTTGTGGCTCTTCCCCTGTAGTATATCCAAGTTTGCACTTCTCGGGGATAAACTCTGGATAAACTGACATAAAATTGGGTTTGATTGGGTTTGAATTGGGTTTGTATTGGCTTTATTGGGTTTGAATTGGGTTTGTTTTTTCGCCTTAGCCAGTGGCTTAAAATTACGTAAAACATTGATAAGCAAGCGTTTATGTTCATTTTGCTATTTCCAAAATTGGCTTTGTTTTGCATAAAAAGGTGTAT
>CAZWME010000210.1:0-4176 GCA_964634515.1 uncultured Pirellulales bacterium
TGACGGCAGTTCGGCACCACTGGCCACTGAGCCTGGTGGTCTGATGGACGGCAGCCTCGTCTTTTCCGATCGTACTTATCCGTGGGCCGGTGTGCCCGCTGAGTATGTCGGCACCGAGTACATCCGCACGTACAATAGTGACAAGAACGGCGGAACGACTGATGTTACGTATGAGGTTACGATTTCTCGGCCTGCGATTGTGTGGATCACTGTTGACGACCGCATCCCCGCTGAATGGGATGCCGGCGGCGCTATCACATCGCCACAGGATGCAGCGGACTATGTAACAGCGGCCTTCGCGGCGCCCGGAACTTTTGTTGACTCGGGCATAGATATGTTCGTCCACGAGAATGACACCACTGACCGTTCAATGAGTGTTTACGCAGCAGAGTTAGATGCTGGAACCTATGTCTTCGGTTCGATGGATTCGGGCAAGAACTTCTACTGTATCGGAGCTGTTGAGTAATCGAAGGAATGACGAATCGAGCTGACATATAATAGCTCGATATTATGATGTAAACCGGTTTTGGGGGCACAGTTAGTGCCCCCAAAACCTTTTCTATTTTATAACAATACGCTATAGGCCCCTGTTGTTTTAAGGAAACAGCAGACGAGCTTTGAAATAGCAAGTGTGCATGCATTAGTACGTACTGGTAGGTTGGCACAAGAAATTCAGGCAAGTCTTCATAACAAGATATTCCAAATCTAAACCTGTCCGAAGTAAAATAAATCCGGGAAACGTTGTAGATGAATTTATAAGCTTTCTATCGTTCTACAATAAACGTTACGTCCCAGGGTAGCGGTTTGCCCTTTGCGTCGCGCCCTCGACCGTCTCGTTCGGCGCCGCCCTCGTTGGTCAGGTCTTCGCCGACACTGTAAACCACAAATCCTTTTTCCAGTGTTCGGTATTTCAAACTTTGCCCGTTGAATGGGTCTGTTGGCACGGACTCAATGTAGGCTGGAACCAGATTTTCCAGAGACTGCGGCAGGCGGCCCTCGGTCAATCGATATCGTTCAACAGCGAGGGCGGTTTGTGTCACACGCAGGTGGGCCAGATGACGGATTTCAATCTGCATAATGCGTCCGAAGGCCGGCATGAGCATACGAGTGAGCATGCCTCCACGTTTTCCACTGTCAACGTCTTTCTGGATAGAATCACAAACCAGAAGCTGATCGTCTGCAGACAATTCAATAGCATCTATCAACTCCTGCATTATGTCGATATATTGTGTTGCATCCCTGTCATTAAGCCCTGTTACCCTCAAGAATGCGAGGAAAATGATGCTTAATCTACCTCCCGATACAAGTCGATCTGAGACTTCTTTAACGTGACCTCGAAAAGCATGCAATCCGATGCAATTTTCTCCGATAAGAGCACGTTTATATCCTTCATCATTACCTACTTCTTCAATCCAAGTAGAGAGCTTCATCAATTGTTCTTCCGTGAGTTGGATTCTATTAAGGAGCCGCTCAATATTTTTATAAGCCGTGGCTTTTACTGCAATGTGAATAAGCCGATGTAATAATAAGGGTACATTAGACGATTTGGCCAGAGACAGGGTTGAATGAATGCTTTCCAGGGCTTTTTCGGAATTCTTGCTTTCGCATTGGATTAAGACATTGAGACGGAGCAGATGTGCGCACTTACGTAAATTCTTAAGCCATGGAGCGTCCTGGTCCGACTCCTGAATGAAACCTATCGGATATCGGCAATGCTCGATGGAAGCTGCTTCATGTAACAATGTGAGTGTTTTTTTATTGTCGGACAGGAATTGTTTCACAAGCTGCTGATTTGGATCATCCAAAGGCTGGGTACGTGCAGGTAACGGCGCTCTACCGACAATAGGAAGAGCTTTGAGGGCCTCCCTGTCCCATTCGATATAATTTGAGAAGGCTGTCAGATATGCATCGGCGGAATTCTCCACTCCCGCAGGTATATTATACCAATTGCCTAACTCTTCAAGGGTTACAGGGTAGCCCTTGGTTCGTAGGTTCTCTATTTGCTTCTTCAGCTTGAGACTTCCGGAGACCCGAAACAGCACAAACAAAAGCAGTAGCAGCCCGACAATGCCATGCCACAGCTTAAATCGACGACGAATATATTTATTTTGGATTTCCATATTAGTTCCTCACTATTTGGACTTTGCGTACGTAATGTTCTATATTAGCCATGTTCAATTTACTAAATCCAGGCTTATTATTATTCAAGTTGCATCCCCGCCTTCTTTAATGCCGCTAATGCACGTTTGCTGTCTTTTTCGTATCCGCTCCAAGCATCCACTACTTTACCCTGTGTATCGATGATGTAGCTAAGCGGCACAATCCCGCTTCTATTTCTGTAGCCGTCAAATATCACCTTTTCAGAGGCGTCGGATGAATCAAGGATATTCGGAAACGTCACTGAGTTCTCACGTATGAAGTTCCGGGCAATCCGTTTATCGTCGGCGCAGTTGAAGCCGAGAATCACCAGTCCTTTGTCTTTGTACTTTTCAGAGAGTTTTTGCAGATGAGGCATCGCCTCGCGGCAGGGCGGGCTCCCGCATTGCCATATATAGAGCCATATGACCTTGCCCCGAAAGTCAGACAGTTTGATTTTGCCGCCGTCCACAGAGAGTAGTTCGAAATCCGGCGTCTCTGTCCCCGGCTGTAGCAAAATATCGTCCGGCCCGGGTTTCTCCCACTGCCGCCATCCATCCGGTGGTGACCAGGTGAACTTCTGTTGCGGAATCCTGGCGTTAAGAGTCATGTCCGAGAATTCTTCAACTTCGACCTTATTATTTGCCAGTCGAACAATCTCCTTTATCTTTAGAGGCAGATGGTCCTTTCTTGATATCCAAAAATATCGGGTCAGATGGGCCTTCATAAAGCTGACCTCAATCACTTCGCATTCTTCATTGTTAACATAATCTGTACCTCTGCTTCTTATACCGTCTATATAGGGTGTAAGAGAATCTGTGTTACCGTGAAAAATGCTCGGATCAAAGATTATACCGAACCACGCCATACCGAACATATTGATCTGTTCTCTAATAGAGTACCTTCCTATCGGAGTTGCCTTCTTTATGTAAACATTCGCTCGTGTCTTTTCATAGCTGTCACTGTCCTCATAAGCAGAAAAAGGACGAACTCCCTTCCAGTAAAACCAGAGATTTTCACCGTCGCCGACAAGGGTACTATGTCCGCTCATAAAGTTACTCGTCTCAACACGGAAGTAGTTGGGCTTTTTAAGCAATATTTCGTAAGTGGATGATCGGTATTTTGCGCCCGGACCGCTGCAAACGCTTTGATAAGACAGGCTCTCGGCCCGGTATATCGTCTCAATCATTTTTTCGTATAAAGCGTGTGCGGCCGGTTCATCCTTTACTATCATCGAAGATCGCCAGTATGCCGGCGACAAGCTAACAACGTAGAGAGCCCAGCCTTCCAATACCAGAGCGGCGATGGTGATAATAGTCCATACATTGATCTTGTTTCTCATCTGTATTCCAGTGACTTTCCGGCTCTTCGGCTCTTAGTTAAGCACGCGTGAAAACTGTCGTCTGCTCAGAAGAACAATTCCGACAACGCTGTAAACCACTGTCAGTATCAGGCTGTGCACGACACAGGCAGCACTTTTGGCCAGGCTGAATCTTCCGACTGTCAGGCTGTATTTTCCGTATTCTCCCCCGGCGAACTTGCTCAACAGCTCAAATGGCGGGCATGCGAACTTGATAAAGCTGAACAATACTCCTGTTTCTGCTTGCTGTTGTGTAGTATGCATCAGCCAGCTTATCACGAAAAAGCCGGTGACAAATACAACAAGCAAAAGCAGAGTGTTGTATGCCCGTCCTAATACGACAGATAAAGATGTTGACAGTGCCGCACAAGTGTTAAAAAGCAGCCAGGATGCAAAAAGCCACAAGCCGAGATTGTCCATACTGCCTTTGCGCATAGTAATATGAAGAATAAATATGACGCACCAGGCCAGGATAAAGTGCACGGCGGCCTGTAACGAAAGTCCCAGTAAGCGGTAAACATAAAGCTCTCC
Organism: uncultured Pirellulales bacterium; assembly: GCA_964634515.1. Taxonomy (GTDB): domain Bacteria; phylum Planctomycetota; class Phycisphaerae; order Sedimentisphaerales; family Anaerobacaceae; genus NIOZ-UU13. The sequence continues at coordinate 4,028 of CAZWME010000210.1, forward strand.
GGGCCAGAAAGGTTTAGTCACCAGAACACATATCCGCCCGGATGAGATATCATCGCCGAAAATACCGGCGCTTAGCGCCAGGGCGAGAAAAAAACCTCCCCAGATAAAAATAAACCGGCCGAATCCGCTAATTTCACCTGCATCCGGGA
>CAZWME010000210.1:4186-7479 GCA_964634515.1 uncultured Pirellulales bacterium
AGAGTCAGCCAATAGAAACCCCCATATAATGTCAACCAGCTTAAGTGCACAATCAGAATGTATAACTTTCGACAAAACGTTTCTTTTATCAGCTCGTAAGCTCTCATTGACTAATTCCTCTCGTTATAAAGGCGCAGGAAAATGTCTTCTATATCCTCTGTCTGCAAGTTGACACTTCGTATGCGAGCGCCGCCTTTTACCAGGTCGCTTACTATATCAGGGACATCTTCAGGATCGTTTACCGCTATTTCCAGCTCGGTATCGCAGACGCCAAGAACCTTGGATGGTGACAATAATTTCTCGGCAATATCATTGCCGTTTGATACAAGCTGAACTTTTAGACACCCGACCTGGTCTGAAGCAATTTTGTCACCGAAGCTGACAACCTCTCCGCGGTACAGGAAAATATAATTGCTTGTCAACTTTTCCAACTCTCCCAGGCGGTGGGAGCTTATTACAATGGCTGCGCCTGAATCTCGCAATTGTTTTAGCACATCTCGCAACTGGATAATACCAACCGGATCAAGACCGTTGCTCGGCTCATCCAACAGCAATACCTGCGGGTTATTCATCAGTGCTACAGCCAAAGCCAGACGCTGTTTCATACCCTGAGAAAAGTCCGAGCAGGGTCTATCGAGGAATTCCTCCATCTGTAGCTGCTGAGAAGATTTGTCTATCTGAAGAGAAATTGCTTTCTGTGATAAGCCCAATAATGAACCGTGATATCTCAGAACTGCCTGGGCGGAATAACGACCGAGAAATGCCGGATGCTCCGGCATATAACCCAGTCCGCTTCGAGCTTTGGTTGATCTGGCATGATATCCGCATACAGTGACGCAACCTTTGGTTGGGAAAATAAGCCCGGCCATCAGGTTTAAGAAAGTTGATTTTCCGGCACCGTTTGGACCAATCAGGCCGACAATTTGGCCTTTGTTTACCGACAGCGAAATGCTTTTCAAAGCACAGACAGCTTCAGAACGCCGGGTCAACAGGCCTTTGTAAATTTTTGTTAACTGTTTGCATTCGATTATCGTTGTTAGATTATCATTAGAATTCATTCATTTTTTTCCTAAAAGTAAGATATAAAAACAAATAAACGAATACGAACACACAAATTCACAAGGCAAGTTGAATATATCCCGCCTATTATGTTAAAACCTGCTCACGTAATTAGTTATTACGTGTCAAGCAAAAACGATTCCGTACTAATCAGTTGTATAATAAGACGCAAATCTCGGCTAAATGTTAACAACTTTTTCCGCGCATTTATCAATATTCAAGTGTGGGAGTACAAATTCCTGCAAGTATGATAAATCCGGGATTATACCGACAGTTCACGGCCCCTGTTTCCGATTACATAGGCTTCGAATATCTCATCGAGATTCAAGGCTACTTCTGTAATGCTGTTGGCTGACATACCCTTTAGCTGGCTTCTTTTTTCTTCGTTGCAATCTTCAACTGTTATCGAAACATTGTCCCCGACCTTCAACACATCTAAAATGCCTGTAAGCCGGCTGAATTTCGCATCGGGCACCGGTGTCAGGACAAACTTTCGGACGCTTTCTCTGAGCTGTTCCGTCCTGGATGCTTTTATAATGACACCCTTGTCAAGAATAGCGATATGGTCGGCTACCGGTTCAATCTCATAAAGCAAGTGGCTTGAGAAGAAAACCGTAACGCCGTTACTTTGCAATAGTTCTATTACATGCCGCAGGAAATCCTTTCTTGCTATTGGATCAAGCCCGAGTGTCGGGTCATCCAGGATGACGATGTCGGGTCTGTGCCCCAGCGCCAGCAGCAAAGCAAGGCTTGAATTCTGTCCTTTGGAAAGCGCCTTTACCTTTGTATTCTTTGGTAGTCCGAGCATGTCGGCAAGCTCATCTGCGAACTTATAATCCCAGTCCGGGTAAAATCCCGCTACCCATTTGATAATACGACTAACCTTCATCCAGCCGTACATCTGTTGGTCTTCGGCCATAAAGCCAATTCTTCTCCGCACCTCAAGTGTTTCCGTAAAGCTGTCGAGCCCGCCTATAACACACCTGCCGCTCTGGGGCTTTTGCAGCCCGAGCAGCGTCTTTATCGTCGTCGTCTTACCTGTGCCGTTCCTGCCCAAAAAGCCGAATATCGAACCTTTCGGTACTTCAAGGTCAACCCCCTTGAGCACCTGTTTTTTGCCGTAAGAAAAGTGTAAACCTTCAATTGTTATAGCTGACTCTGTCATTTTTTATTTCCTTTATATTTTCATATCCTCTATCCGGGATTTTTCAGCAGATACAGATATGTCTTTGGTTCTTTGGAATGCTTTTTGGCCAAATCGTAATCCTGTCGCATGCGCAGTACTATATTGCCGTCTTCCAATACCTCAATGTCTTCAATACGATAATTCATACGGATAAAGTGACCCAGCTTTCGTATCCTGCGATTAGAACGAATATCGAAAACCATTAATGTGTGATCATCGTAACAATACAATTTTCCGTTTTTCACGAAGTTGTTATTATAAAAGCGAGTAGCCGCGGTTACGCTTTCCAAAATCGTAAAAGGTCTTGAATTGCTGAACTTACAATAGACCTTCTCATTATCCCAGCGGATCACATCGAACCGGACAACCTCATCGAAATCAACAAAAAAGAACGCGAACTTGCCATCATGGACATCAACTATCGAAGATTCATATAAAGTATTGCCGCCGTGGTGAAACCGATAGTTCAGGTCTATGCTAAGTTTTATTCTTTCCTCGATATCGATTCCTTCAATCGGCAAAAGAGCAATAGCGAATTCTTTTTTTTGTTTCTTATCACTCTTGTAGTTGTAAGCTATATATTTCTTGATTACATCCAGTTTCTTATCAATCAGCTTTAATTCTTCAGGTTTCGTCACGTCCGCTACTACATAGCTATTATTCACACAGGCGATTAACTTATTGTCAATAAGTCGCATTGCAGCACGAAAATATGGATTAATCTTCTCTGTAAAACAGTCTGAAATATCAAGCTCACCGACCAGCATCAAGTTTTTTTCGCTATGCTTATAACTTCTCAGATAGACTTTCTCAAAAAATCTTTTCAAAGAAGATTTTTGTCCTTCTGTGCGATAATATACATGAATGTTGAAGGAATATACGTCATTTCCAACATTTTTATATAATCTTCCTCCTCCGGGATATATCCTGAAAGAGTAAGCTTCCATCCTCGGCAGCTCATTGAATGCTCTGTAATCCTGATTTCTACTGATCTTGCTCAAAGAAATTTTGTTTTTGTGTATGTCAATGTGGATCAGACTGTTAGAGT
>CAZWME010000211.1:0-7475 GCA_964634515.1 uncultured Pirellulales bacterium
TCTTAAATCGAGGAAGTCCAAGGCCGTGATCTGAGAAAAAGAAAACTATCGTACTATCAGCCAAACCGTCGGCCCTAAGCTGGCCGAGCAAATCGCCGACCTGCTTATCCATAAAAGTAATCAGGTTGTAATAACGGGTCCATATTTTCCGCACAAACGGAGTATCAGGATAATACGGCGGAAGAGGGATTTTTTTGTTGCCATGGCGTTCTTCTGGCTTAAGCTTCGATGTGTACTTATCAAAGAACTCCTCATCGGAACCGTTAATCTGTCCCTGGTGCGTAGAGGTAAAATTGAACACACTGAAAAACGGCTGACCGGATTTGCGCCTGCGCCAATGAGCAGTATCGCTCGATTCGTCCCATACATTTACATCTTTGAAGTTATAATCCTTTTTGTAGTTATTTGTGCAGTAATAGCCGGCCGCCCGAAGATATTCCGGAAAGCACTTTATTTGCTTTGGTAATTTTACATCCGAACGCAGATGCTGCGTACCCGTAGAAGTCGCATAAACACCCGTTACCAGGCACGAACGCGACGGCGCACATACCGGGGCGGTCGCAAATGCCTTTGTATATAACACGCTTTCCATAGCCAGCCTGTCTATATTCGGCGTTCTGGCAAAAATGTCACCATAACAGCCTAAGTAAGGACTGCTAACGTCTTCGCACGTAATCCAGAGGATATTCGGTTTTTCAGCAGGTGCTCTATTCACCGTGTGTCCGGCTGGGCCGCCGCACCCGGAAACAGCAACGCCAGATGCGCATAATCCCATCGCTTTAAGGAAATCACGACGTGTACTTTTGTTCGTGCTCATTTTTTAATCCTCCAAAGTTATGTTGATAAATTCAACACTAATTACCCGCCGATACTATCTTAAAGTCTCGCAGACTGCGAACGACAGCACCATCAACCTTAATCAATTCCCCGATAACCTGATACTCTCCAGCCTGCTGTGGAAACTTCTGTTCGAATGTCAATATTTCTCTTCCAAGGGATTCAACCGTACAATCCTTTGTTTGCTCGGCAACGGTAGTGTTACCACGAACAATCCGCAGGCTAACAGTGCCCTTCCATTCCTTATGCAGGTCATTTATTACAAAGACCTTTAATGACAGCTCGATCCCGCCGGGAATCTCATCATCCCAAAAATCAATCATCAATCCCACCGGAGAAAAGGCATCACGGACATACCGCTCGAAGTTCGGCTCAAAAGTGAGGCTTTCCAGGTCGATAAAGTGGTCGCTCGTCGCGCCGCCTTCAGGCCGGGGTTTGTCACCGGCTCTGGAATACCCCAATCCGCAGAAGTGCAGCACACCGGCGCATTGTCGATGGCCACGCCAGAACTCGGTTAGGGCCGCCAGATAACGAGCATAAAGCAACCGCCTCTGTTCTGTGGTTGAATTTGGCCCGAGCAAATTGTCATACACCTTATTTGTTAAGCACGTTGTCGTACCATCACGATTAAGCCACAACCACGCATACTCATTGATGATAATTGGAAGCTTAAAATCTTTCTGGGCGTCTCTCACACGGGGCCTGCCAGGTGTATTGGCCAAATCCGACAAACGAAAATCTCCACTGCCCCATTGAATCCTGCTAAAAAGATACGGATGAGATTCAAGATAATCGGTGCCGCTCTCCGGGGCCGCCCAGCCGTTGTCCCACGGCCGATTGGACAAATCCAGATGCCGTACTGCGCTCAGGGCTTTGCCCGTTTCCGGAGTTACACTCTCATTCTGCGCGTCCCAGATTACAACACACGCATGGTTCCACCGCTCGCGCATCCACTCGGTATATTCCGGAATTATCTTCTCGCTTTTCGGATTTTCCGGAGCTTTACTGAGCAGCCAGATTGGAAATTCATCCTGAATCAAAAAACCTTCCTCATCTGCGATTTCATACCAAAGCTCAGGCGGAAAACCGATACAGTAGCGAATAGAATTCCAGTTCATACTCTTGAACTTGCGATGAAGCCGGCGTACCCACTCTCTACGCCAGGGCTTGTCGCCCCGCTCTGCATCCTCAAAGAAACGATATGCACACACATTCGTTCCGCGCATAACATATGGCTTGCCGTTCAGAACAGCCCGGCCGCTTTCCTTATCAAACCTAAACGACCGCATCCCGAATCGAACCCGAACACAATCCTCGCCTGTACTCAGCTTCAATTCATATAGAAAAGGATTCTCAGGAGTCCAAAGCTTGCAGTTTTCTATCGGGATACTGGCCTTAAGCTTTGTCGTCCCAACCGAAAAAGCAATGCCACTGCTTTCTACTGTGCCAATGCGCTCGCCGGTACTTACTTCCGTTACTTCGTAAGATATTGAACCGTACCCAGATCCGGCGGGCCCTTGCACTTCCGTCACAACCCGGACCTTGTTTTCCGAAATATCCGGAACTGTTTGCACGTTTACGATATAGGGCTTGCCCGTAAGAATCAACTCAACCGAATCATATATGCCGGGGATATACCGATACTTCTCGAAGTCCCATCCTCCCGGCATATCTTTCGGCAAACTCTCACGGTCGGCACCCACCCGCACGATTAGTTCATTTTCTCCGCCTGAACCCTTAAGAAATTTCTTCACATCCAACAGAGCCGGCGTAAAACACGGCAGATGCTCACCCGCCAACTCACCGTTAAGAAACACCTTCGTTCCATACTTGGCCTTGTGAATCTTTAATATTGCAACATCCGGAATCTTTCCCTCGACGGTAAACGTTCGCCGATACCAGAACGCTTCACGCCTTTCACTTTTTTTTCCGACCTCCTCGAAAGCAGGCCTGGCCATATCGACAAGCCCCGGCACCGGCACCTTATGCAGGAAGTCCTCCGGTATTGAATCCATCGAGCCCTGCACTATCTCCCATGTACCGTTCAAATCGATGACGTGTCTCGGGCCGGTATCTTTAATATTGGTTTTGCTTTCGCCGAGACAGCCACCCCATAGAAATAACGATATCACAAAAAGATTTAGCAACAATCGTCTAAGCATTTTAGATTCCTTTCTACGATATTATGCTGCTTTTATTTTGTTACTTTTCTGCCAAGAGCCTCGAACATCGCTAATATATTTTCCACTGGTGTCTTGGACTGAATATTATGAACCGTACCGAACACAAAACCTCTCTTCGAGTTGAATATCCGCACCCGTTCGGCAACCTGCCGGCGTACCTGCTCAGGCTCGCCGAATGGCAGCACCTGTTGAGTATCCACGCCTCCGCCCCAGAAAATTATCCTGCCGCCATATTTATCTACTAATAGCTTTGGATCCATACCTTGAGCAGAAGTCTGGATGGGATTTAGAATATCGAAGCCCGCCTCTATGAATCCCTCAATCAAAGGCTCACAGCCTCCGCAGCAGTGTTTCATTGTCTTCCATTTAGTGTGGGTGTGAATCCAGTCGTTAAGCTTCCTGCTGAACGGCAGATAAAGCTCTTTATAAGTATCCGGGCCGCAGAATAATGTATTCTGTGCCGCCAGGTCTGTCCCATCCACAAACACAATGTGCACTTTGTTGCCGACTGCCTCGTAGATTCGCTCAAGATTCTTAAGGGCGATTTCCGTCTGGCCGGCAAAAACATCCTTAACATATTCTCTTCGCGAGACCGTGCTGATATACCATTCCTCGATGTCCCGAATTCCTTTCGGGTGCTTCAAACCAGCCGCCGGCACCAGCGCTATATCACCAAAGGCCGTCCCCGGAAATCCCGCTGCAATTGCAAGGTCGGTATTATCGTAAAGCTCGCGCGCCCGTCGCTCATAAATCTTCAAATCCTCGTCGCTGATGGGCACAAACTCCTCAAGATTATCCGCCGGATCGAGCCTGGCCTCGTCAATCGGTTCCTGGCGAATAATCGCATCGAAATAAAATCCACCTTTGGGCATCCGCCCCGAAGCAGGCACCGACTTATCACCTTGCGGATACTGGAGAATATCACCGTTAGGTTCAGGCTCCGTATTGAACTTACCCGGCACCAGCACGTCCGTGCCATCAAAGGTTCTCCACGGCTTCCAGTCAGTGTTCGCAAAGCCGAAATGGTTCTTGGGTCCCGGCAGGTTCACAACGTCAATTCCCAAGATTTCAAGTAAGTCAACCGCAACTTCGCCGAGCATCTGATATGGGTCAATAACTTTCACCCCCAATGCTTCGTTTTGCGAAGCAAACGGCAGGGGCTTATCCAGACCAAGTGCCAGCCGCAGTTTCGCGACCACACTAACCTGGGCCCCACTGGTCACCGTCCCGCCTAAATCCACAGGCACACGGTCAACAGGCTCATAACTGAGCGCCTTGAGTACGCGCTCTCTGCCGGTCATAGTCATCTTGCTGTCAGAATTATTGTCCATACAAGTCTCCCAAATCAAAATAAACGCCTCTGCAAACCGTCCTTATGATTTTTTTAATTATCAACCAACAATTTTACGCCGATATTCTATCACAATTTTTTTGCCCCTTGTTATCAAGCAGAAAACCGCATTTTTGACTCAGTAACTTCGTTCTTCTGTCCACCAAAGTCCACAGAAGTTTCCGACAGTGTACCAGTTTGGCAAGTACGGGTCAAGTCGTTTAAGGCCTGAATAGCGTTCACCTCGGAATCGTGCAGAACGTGAGTATAATACTTCATAGTCAGCAAAATTGACGAGTGACGCGCCAGCTTCTGAGCAACTGACGGGTGAACCCCGGCAAGGGCAAGGTTTGTAATGAAAGAATGACGGAGCGAGTGATAATCTACGTCCCTGCCTGCATCGTCTCTGTAAACGATATTGCAAGCCTTCAGGTCAGCCCGAATCATTTTAGCAAAATTATCAGTGACCGTAAGAGTAAACGCCTTGTCAGTTGGTGACTTGCCCTCAAAGTGTTCCTGAATCTTCAAGGCAGTCTCTTTAATCAGTATCAGGTTGTCGGTTTTTTTGCCCTTACAGTCCGAAGATTCTACTCTGACCGTCGGGGGCGAGGCCTCGAAGTTAAACGATAAGACTTTCAGAGAGTCAACCTCTTTGGCTCTAAGACCCGTCTCAAGGCTGACTCGATATGCCAAAGCTCGGACGTGACCGGTCGCGCAAAATCTTTTAGGCTGAGTCTCGGTAACTTCCAACAACCTGCGCTGTTCAGTAGGTGTCAAGGCTCGGCGTTTCTTCCTGAAGGTGTCTTGTTTAATCAGCTTGTGTCCTGCCATAGGGTCGTTGCCGGTGACCCTGCCTTCGGTGATAAGCCAAGAGCAGAAACCCTTGAAAGCCCTCAGACAGTTGTTATACATTCCCTGTCCGTAGCCGTTATCACCTCGACCCTTTGACAGAAACGTCTTTACTGCGTTGCCGTCAATATCCGACCAGACTTTAATCTCGCAACCTGTTAGGATTTTGCTGATAGCAGAGTCAACGTTTCGGATATACTCAGGATTAAGATCGTCGGCTTTCTTGCCTTCGCAATAATCTGTCAAGTGTTCAATCAGAGGCCGACCGATATTCTCAGCAAGCCGAGAAGACTTAATCAGGCCAAAGTCAATCAGCCTGCCCCGGATTTCAGGGTTTATATTCTCAATCCAACTTTGTAAATCAGGGTCGAGAATACCGTCAGAAGCGATAAGCTTTTCAATCATTATACCGTATCGCTCGGTTTGTCTTTTGTCGGACGAGACGGGCAGTCGTCGCCTAATTGCTTGCCTGTCCCGGAATGACAGATACCAACTCTGACACTTTTTGGTTTTACCGGTTTTCTTGTCCCGGTAAGTGGGTTTGTAAGCTTTCATTTTTGCACCTCAAAAATAGGTCGGCAGGACTTGTGACAATAACAACAAAAGTTGAAATGTGGTCGCCTTACGGTTAGACCAGTCCTGCCGATATTTTATTGGTTTGTATTGATTTGTTATTATTGTCACGTTTATCATTATCGTCATATCTCAAAAAATTGCAAGAACTTTTTGGAAAAACTTTATTGGTCTTTAAAACAGGCATTTTACAGTCTTCTTTCTGGGGGAGAAAATAGCCGTTTTTGGGCTAAAATCAAGCCTTGCTCATTTTTTTTTAACAATATCTTGCTATCAGCCGATTTTTACTTGAACATTGTAACCCTTATATGCGATAATATAAGTACATCCCTGGTGGAAATATCCATCAGGCCCCCGACTCTTTCGAGAGCCGGGCTTTTTTTTGCGCATTCCATTTAAATCAAGGCTTGACGGCAAATAATTCATATTTTAGATTGTAGCACTATGAGTCGTTATTCCTTTTATATTGATGGGCTAAATGTGTACCACTCACTCAACAATTCGATATTCAACAAGTACAAATGGCTCAATTATCGCAAACTTGCAGAAAGCATCCTCGGCCCATCCGACACCATTGTTGACATTTTTTGTTTTACTACTTACGCGCGCTGGAAGCCAGATTCTTTTGCTCGCCATAAGATATATATTCAAGCTCTTCGTTCGGTACAGGTGAGAGATATCCAAGGCCGATTTATGAAACATAAGAAACAATGCCGTGCTTGCAAGATAAATTATACTTCACGTGAGGAGAAACGTACAGATGTGAATATTGCCGTATATCTACTATCTGACGCGCTGAATGATAACTTTGACCGTGCAGTTATTGTTTCTGGCGATACTGATTTGATACCTGTTATTGAGGCAGTGCATAGAAACACGCCTGACAAAGAAGTCGGCGTTATATTCCCCTTAAGGCGCTTTAAAAACAGTTTGCAGGAAGTAGCTGATTTCTCATCGACAATCAAAGAAAAAGACCTCAAACAATGTCAATTCCCTGATGAGATTCATATTGGAAGCTTAGTCCTCAGAAAGCCCCGATTTCAATGGAAATCTTAGATATCCCAAGTATAACACCAAGTCGCTCAGGCCACCGATATTAACTTTTCAAAGAAGCTGTAAACCTCTGTCAATTCCTAACAGGTATTTTGCCTTCAATCATCACTGGTTCCGGCTTAAGGTTTTCTTTGTTTCTTGACATTATTTTCTCATTAATAGATTAGTAATATATTGGTAATGTTCGTTTTGGCTCCATAGAGTCGGAAATACTGATTGACTTGACCGTCACCGGCCACAAGCCTGCAAAAAAGACCGTCAACACCTTCCTTACGACTTTGCTGTTCAGTGTCGAATAATGTTTTTTCAGTCATAAGGTTTTTCTCTGTTTTTGAAAAAGTCCACTGTTATCATTAGTTGTTCATACTGTTATTCATTGTTATTCATTGTAGGTCTGTCCACTTTGAACAGATAATCTGTTCACATTGAATAGATACATCTGTCCATAATGAACAGATAGTCTGTCCAGATTGAACAGATAAAAGCCCTTTACATCTGTTCATATTGAATAGATTAAAGCATATTTCTATCTGTCCACTTTGAATAGATTTACAATCATTTAGCATAATCATTTTGAACCGCCTTTTTGTCTTCTGTCTTCGCCGTCCAGATGGATAATTTTGGTTCCTTTTCTCTTTAATCTGCTGGCT
>CAZWME010000212.1:0-7468 GCA_964634515.1 uncultured Pirellulales bacterium
GCCATTTGGTGTCTATAATATATCATTTTGCGAACACTTTCAGGGCTCTAATCACGACTGCGTTGATCCGCTTCGTCATGCAGATGTGCCACTCGATATTTGAAATCCTCCAGTTCCTTTTCATAGAGCGGCAGCATTTGATCCCAATGGTAGTAGTAGGGCTGATCGCGCTTCATACCGCGGATTGGGATGCGGCGGTGTCCGGTTTGCAGTGTGTTGGAATAGCGATAGGCCTTACTGGTACGAGCAGCCAGATCACGGTATATGTCCAGGCTTTTGGCCAGGTGAATCTGGGCCTGCTGCATGCTTTCATTATTATGGCTAAAGCCATAATCGAGTACCAGGATGGCAGCACGCACCTTTTCCGCATAGGTCTGACTCATCAGTTGGATGCAGTGCATGTCATTGCGGAGCCGTTCGAATTCGTCCTGGTTGCGTGTCACTAGGGGGGCCGCTTTTTCAATGGCATTGACTGCTATCTGTGCTCGATGTGTGGTTTCCTCAATTACTGTGACTGGAGTTTCGCCTGTATGCGGTTGTTTCGTCCATGCCTTCTTGGCATAGTCCTCCAGCCGCTCCCCTGGAGGGGCCTGCCATTCCCATAGCCCGCTAAAGGGGCGATAGGGACCGGGATTGACCAATTGGTCCAGGAACATGCCCAGTGAGAAGGTTTGACGATTGCCTTCGGTGATACCGAGACGCCGCAACAACATGGGTGCGCAGTAGCCGGATTCATTGTAGGCCGAGAGGATCAGCTCCGCTGCCTGAGTGCTTCCGAATTGCTCTGTCAACCGTGTCACCCAGTATTGCTGTTCTGTGGTCAGGTCACGGTTCGGCTGCCATAGATAGCGTGCCCATGCTTCAAACCAGATCCAGTCGCGGTCATATTGCTTCAAATAGGGATTGGTCTTGTCCGGTGAATTAGGCCAGTCCCAATAGGCCAGTGGATACAGATGAACGCCTTGAGCACCCAATCGATCACGACAGGCCAGTACGCAGCGACGAATGTAGTCCTGGGCTCCATATCGAAATGGCTCCAGGTTGGACAATAAATGCACATTGACTACATGGGTTGACCCCAGACGACTCATATCCAGATGCACCTGTTGCCACTTGCCCCTGGGCTCATAAGACGTCAAGGATTCGCCATTGTACTTGGCCATGGTGTACAGATTGGTATAGTGCTTTAAAGCTGATTTCACCATAGTCTTAACATCGCTTACCGAATGGGCTCGCACCACAATGGGCGGCTCCTCGGTTTTGCCGAGTTTGTGCATGGCATCTTTGACTCCAGAGATCACAGTGTCATTCATCCAGGTCTCCTGGTTGTCTTGACCCTTGAGGGCCTCACCCAAACAGACCAGCAGACCCACATTGGGATACATATCCATGAATTTAGCAATGGACTTTTGCGTGTAGTCAGCGATTAATGGGGTGGGGGCAACATGCTGGGTTTCGATACCATGATATTCGGCAAAGGGTTTGGATACAAAGATGTTGTAAAACATCTGAATCACCCAGATGCCGCGTTTGTCAGCCTCTTCAGTCAGCATGTGGAATATCTCGACATTACGCTGGTATACTTCTTCTGAGACCTCCAGGGCATAGGGATACTCTTCGAGCTTTACCAGGGAAGCAAAGGGATGGCCGTTCCATAGGTATAGGGTATTCATGCGCTTGGCCACCAGAAAATCCAGGTATTCGATCCATTGATCCTTGTCATAGAAGAAGGGGAAGTTCTCTGGGGTGTAGGGGTACTCATAGGTGTCGCGTCCCGGCAGGATGGAGGTCAATTGCATACCAATGCAGGGGCCACGCAGGCGAAAGGCTGGAACTTCATTTATGTCCAACGTAGCGGGCAACTTGCCCGCCTTGTTTGCACGTTTGGCTAACTCCAGGGCTCCATAGAGTGTACCTGAATCGCCGAAGCCCTGGATGCGATAGGTGCCATCAGGCTGACGGGACAGATGATAGCCCTCGGGTGTACGATAGCCCTCAACTTTTTCCAGCTTGTCGCTACTGAGGATGATGCGTGTGAGGCTGTCGGGTTGTGATACGCCGGCTAAGGCCTGGTTGAGTTGCTCAACCGCATACTGGATACGGGGCGAGGTTTTGCCCTGAATCTCAATGCCGGCCTGGCCAGGGGTAACCAGCCACAATATGAGTGTCGCTAATGTAAATGTTTTCAATTTCTATGATCCTTCTTCGACCAAATATTTATCATCCCAGCCGATTTCAATCAATACTGTTCAGATATTTTTCCAGCATGGTGTAACCATCGGCTGTAACATTGTTCCTATCAGCAGCATTATTGGGATTAAGAACCTTCATAATTTCCCAATCGTCGGGCATGCCGTCATGGTCGGTGTCGGTGGGGGATGTTGTGCTTTTCAGCTCCGGCCAGCCGCCAACGTCTTTCTGTGAATCAATAATGCCGCTCTTTTTTGATTTATCGGGCATGGCATTTTTTTGCTTGTATGTTGGCCCTTCATAAGTTGCATAGCCATTACGGATTTCTTCGATAATGCGTGCATCTACCGCATCACGTTTGGGCAATGTGGCGCCGACATTTTCAAGAACAGATTCATAGGCTTCTTGCGCAGTTTGCTGCTCAATAGGCATAGCTGGCCACGGTTCATCAAGTTTGAATACTGATTTTGAGGGTTGTACACCACCATTCCAGTTATTGGCTGTAACCGAGGCATTGCCCTCCATAAAATTATCGGCAATATACCATTTGCCATTATCGCCGTCTCCACGCGATGAAGGACTCGCAATGCGGTGCGATACCTCGCCTGGCTTAGTTGCAGGTCCTGGCTTATAATAATTGGCCACCATATTGATATTGGTGAAATCGAATTTCGCATTGCCTTTTTGTTGTTTTTCCCCCCCGTAGCAACTTTGATACCCCCAGTTGTATAGCACGTTATTTCGATAATCGGTATTGCCGCAACCCGAGGCGAAACGGGGATTGCGACTGGAGTGATGTGCTATCAGGTTATGGTGGTAGGTGCTATAGTTTGATCCCCAAATACCTCCAAATCCATGGGTGCTTTTAACGTGGTTGGAATTGAACATACTTTCCGTAATCATGCACCATTGCACAGTGATATTTTCACAATGGTAAATGGACATGGTCTCATCAACACTCCAACTGGCCGACACATGGTCCAGGATAAGGTTTTTGACATACCTGGCTGATATGGCATCGGAATCCTGTCCCGATTCATCGCCAAATCTTACCCTGATATACCGGATGATCACCTCATCGGCGCCAATCATGAGCGGGTATCTTTTAATACAAATACCATCCCCAGGTGCCGTTTGCCCGGCTATGGTGATATAGGGATTACGAATAACCAGATTACGCTTCAGATCTATCGTACCAGACACCCTGAACACAACCGTTCTTGGTCCTTTGGCCTCAACCGCAGCACGCAGGCTGCCTTCGCCGGAATCATTGAGGTTCGTGACTTCGTAAACTTTACCGCCGCGTCCTCCAACCGTGTATTTTCCGTATCCTTCGGCTGTTGGGAATGCAAGCTTATTCTGGGCGAAACTGGTTGCCGAGCAGAACAATATGATAATTACCAGGAATACTGTTTTGCAGAAATACTTATACATAAGAAGATCCTTCAATAGATTGTTTTCATGTTCACTTAATATGATTCAAACTACTCAATCTCGACAACCACCCGCTGATATCTGGTTAATGGCGGTGTGCCGGAATCCGTTACTTCGCAGACAATATGGATGGTTATGCCTTCGCCGGCATCGCCGGGCACCGTGAACGAGGCATTCTGTTTCCCGGCACCCCGAATTTCAATGGTTCCGTCGTAGGATCCCGCTTCTCGGTATTGCCACCAACGATAGTTCAGCTCATCCCCATCTGGATCGCTCGTCCCCCGCGCACTCAGTTTCACCATGGCCCCCGGCCGCACCTCCAGGTCCACCGCATGGGCCAGCACAACCACCGGCGGATGATTTGCCTCCTTATACGATTTCACGCACCAGTCGGCCCGTGACGCAAAGTCGTTTTGAAACGCCTCCATCCAGCGCCAAATGGGTTTGAGGTAAGCTGTAAGCTCCGCGTCATTTTTAATTTTCTTTTTAATGCGGTTACGTCCCCAAGCGTTACTCGTCCACCATCTCCCCTCGGGATACGTGTAGCCCTCCTCGAGAACAGGATCAAGCCAGGTGTTGTCGCGGACTTTAACATAGCGGCCACCCCAACCACCCCAGTCGGGATTGTCCAGATTTCGCAATCCGACCGGGATTTCATGCATATACGAAGGTGAGTCGCCCTCGGACCTGAAATCCCCATCATCAAATCCCGACTTTTCCCCCTTCTTAAATGACTTGTACAACGCACACAGGGGACCGTGGTTCTTTTTAATGTTTTCATTCATCCACGACCCGACTAAGAACTTCTTTTGCTCTGCGGGTAAAATATCTTTCCAGAAGTACGCGAAGGCTACGAATTGATCGGAGATAATAGTCAGAATGTTATACTTTCCCCATTTGGGCTTAATGTATTCCTGATACGTTTTATCCTGCTCCCAGATAAGGAAAAAGCGGCACTTTTTCGCCACGTACTCCATCTTATCCGGGTGGTCTTCTTCGATGGTTTTCAGGGCACGGGCGATGGTGTTCATACCGCCCCAGGCCTGGAGCCAGATGGGACGGTCGTTTGTTTCGTCCAGGAGGACCTTGACAATGTGATCCGAGCCGGGAGTGGGCACCTTCATATCACCCTCCGTGTCCACGTTTCCGAGGAACGTGATCGACTTAAGGTACTTTGGTGTAGGATAGCGACTGTCATGTTTGACCAGATTGGGATAGATTTCCGTGTAGGCATCCAGGTATTTCACATACCAGTTGTCCCCGGCCCATCTGTGATCATGCGCGTGGTATTGTGAACTTGTTGAGATAATACCTTCGATATCAAAATCATTGGCATAGAGCAGGCACCGGACGAAGGAACACTCGTCGTCAATCTCTGCGTCGCTTGTGATGATAACACGAGGCTTCCCCGCTGCCGAGGCGATAGTGCAAACCACACACAGCACAGCGAAGAATACAAAACGGGCAGCCCGACTCTGCACGGCACTGCAGAATTTAGAGTCGTGTATGTTAATTTTAGTATCAAACATCACTAGTTCCTTTAAATTGGATTAATAATTACTTAGTTTATCTTATTTTTGCTCCCAATACGATTTAGGATCTTGTCTATGTTGTCTCGGTTCTTCTCCACAACCGCAGAAGGTCAAAGATCACTGCACGGGTTCAAAGATGATTCTACGGTAACTGGTAAGGTTATGCGTACCATCGTCGGTCACTTCACAAATCACATGAAAGGTCTTACCTGCTGAATTCTCAGGGACATCTACAGTAGCCCGGCTCGAGTTGTTATTTGAGATTTTGATATCCTGAGTGTAGGTACCCGCTCCGGAAATAATCCACCAATTAAACCTCAGATTATCACCATCCGGGTCGTTAGATTCTGAAGCATCAAGTGTAACCGACATGCCTTGCTGTGGCGTAAGTGTAATGATATCCATGCCTTCGTTACCATTAACGGCAACGACCGGATTACGATTTCCAGCACCATCTTTTGCCCAGTCCATTCGGGCTGCAAAATTGTTGAATGTTGCCTCATAGAAATGTTTTTCAAGCTCTCGGCAGATACTATATGCGGGACTTTGATGGTTGGTATACGCATAAGTCTTGTTATCTGGTCCCTTTGACCATTCAAAGTACCCACCCCAGCTTCCTTGTCCCGGAATGTTCGGATTATTGAGACCGACAGGCATGATATAAAGAAAAGCGGGTGTGTCACCTTCGACCCCGTATCTGTATTTAGGATACATGTTGCCCAGGTTGCCATGCTTTTGAATATGGGTTGCATACTCATCCCAATTGCTTTTTCCGGTGCCATTTTGGAACTTCCATGCACATTCATCCCAGATGAAAAAGAGATCATTTTCAAACTCTCTACGCATCCATTGATGCGAGCTGATATCAAAGGGAGTACCGCGTTTGTAGCTCCTGTCCTGATCGGTGATTGTATACGTACGAATGTTGTTCAGAAAAGCCTTAAAATCATCTTCTGTTTTTTCCTCTCGTACCCGCCATATGGCCTGGGCCAGTGTGTTTCCGCCGCCCCAGGCCTGTACCCATACAGGACGATCATCGCTTTCACTGGCGATTTGAATAATCAGTTTGCTTCCGGGGGAATCATTACTCTCGCTGATGTGGCTCTGACCCCTGGTCTTGCTCCCCATCACGACTCGGGATCTCAAGTAGTCTGGACTGGGCCAGTATCCAATTACCTGTTGGGATTCGTCAGATAAGAAGTCCGTTTGCCCAGAGCGTTTAAGCAGGTTAGATAAATCTTTTTCGTAGGCATCAATCACCTTATGTATAAGATCAAGACTGTCCGTAGTAGCTTGCGAGTAGCTCCAGCCGGTTGTGGCAACCAATCCTTCAATTTCGAAAAGATCGGCATGAACAAGAAGCCGAATCATCGACTCCATGTCATCGGGTTCATGATTGGCCGGTGAAATGTCCGTCAACACGATCATACGGGGTTTGATCGGAGCAGCCAGGGCTGATGGGTGACTTATACACCAATCCGCGCGTTCCTGGAACTCCGCCTGGTAATCGGGACGCCATTTGGAGATGCTCGACCGACCGGGCCCATCAACATAATGGTTCGTAGAGTCCCTGTGTTTGTATTGTCCGCCCCAACCGGGCTGGGTGGGATCTTCGGGGTCGTTGATCCCGCGATTTGCGCTGACCAGATGCAGGAACGTAGGCGAATCTCCTTCGCACACTCCAGTACATCCCATCCCTTCATGGGGATATACATCACAGAGGGGGCCGTGGTTATTGCGGATGTTTTCGTTGACCCAGGTGAGGTTCGAAATCGGATCACGGCCACCAAACATCCCCTGATAACTCTTTCTCGAGTCAATAATAAACAAGTGAGGGAATTTATCCATGAGCCACCCGTGCGTAGCGTCCTGGTAGGCAATCAAGAATACGCGCAGCTTGCTGATAAAAGCCTTGAGCTCTTCTTCGCTGCGCGTATTCTTCACATCCCAAATGGCCTGGGCAACCTCGCGCGGTCCGCCCCAGACACCGATCCATATCGGCCGTGGATCAGGTTTATCCACGGCTGCAATAATCGCATTTGAAGCCTCACTATCCATGCCCTTGCCAATAATGTCAGTGTACGGTTGTTTGTTGCGTCCCCATTTAATGTTAATACCATGATTATTTCCCTTACCTTCGAAGGTGACTGAACGGAGATATTCTGCGGTGGGATACAGGGGATCATGTTTCCTCAAGTTCTCATACACCTTCTCGTATTGGTCAAGTACGCCCAGAATATTCTTCTTATGAGCTTCCATGGCAAAGGTGCCTGCTGAAACGATCAATCCTTCGATGTCAAACTCATTGGCAT
>CAZWME010000213.1:0-7443 GCA_964634515.1 uncultured Pirellulales bacterium
GAACGACTTTTTTTCAGCCGTTATCAGTGGTGTTGAAGAGGTAGCCTATGGGCGGAGATTTAATACGGTCAGGCCAACATAAAATTGATAAACTATGGAGGTAGTGAGTTTTGCGGTTATGATTTTCACCTTGATAATAACGGCTTAATTTTCTTTTCTAAGGAATGAGGTGGTTTCAAATCACAAGGAATTGTCCTGGGTAGACAAATAATGGACTGAAGTGGAGGTGTGAATTGTAGCAGGTTGTTTTTTAAAAGTTGTTTGAGACAGGTACAACCAGTTGTATGAGTTTAGTACCAGTCGAAGATAACGAATGTTTTAGTGCATGGCCAAGACACAACATTTAAGAACGTTAATCTTTTTGAAGGAGAATTATTATGAAAACAAAAACAATTATAATTCTGTTGGCAACAATAATGTGCTTGTCGACTCCTGTCCAGGCGGTGACAATTTCTTTCCACACAACAGAACCAACGCCGGGCCCGCACGATGTATATAACTTCGTCGGCGCAACAAAAGATAGTGATAACGTAGGAACGACTTCAATAGATGGTGCTACTAACGATGCAACGACTTATGTGGCAATGGACCGTGGTTCTCAGGGACAGTTTTTTGTCACAGGCGACAGCAAGCCTGCATACCAGATTACAGGTTTTTGGTATCAGCATTGCGGATACACTGAGAACACCAGTCAAACATATTGGAACTTGTCGGCTAACACCACGCTAACTGCTCGTGTAACATTTCCGCCTGCTTCGGGTACCGAAGATTTTATTACGAGAAGTGAAACATACACGGTAACAGGTACAGAGACGAATAATATAGGTGGGGGCTCATCAAGTCCCAATGGGACAGGTACATGGATTCACGCCGTCTTTGATACCCCGATTCCTGTCGGTCCCGGTGTGACATACGGCATTGATATGACTGCTGCAAGTGGTGGTTACTTTGAGACACTCGGTATTAAAGATACTGCTGCGAACGGCAATCCTTATCCAGACGGCACTGCTTATGTGAGCGGAGCCGCCGGTGAAGCCGGTGATACATATATGACAGCTCCCGGTGATCGTGTATTTATTGTTGAGCTTATTGCACAGGTACCCCTGAAGGCATCTGTTCCGAACCCGGCACATACCGCGGACAATGTATCTCAGAATCCGACTCTTACCTGGGTACCGGGCCGGAGCGCAACCGAGCACGTTGTTTACTTCGATGATAATTACGACGATGTGGCTGAAGGAGCCTCGAGTACATACCAGGGAACCGTAACCGAGCCCAGTTTTAACATTACGTCTCTTACGATAGGTCAAACTTATTACTGGCGAGTTGATGAGGTCAACGGACCGGATACCTGGGTAGGCGATGTATGGAGTTTCAAAGTTGCGCCGATAAAAAGCTGGAAACCTTCACCTTATAATCATGAGGTCGCTGTTTTCACCGACCCGTGCACAAGCCTTAGCTGGAATCCCGGCACTGACACGAGCGAAAGCCAATTGTACTTAGGTACCAGCGAGGATTCATTAGCATTAGAGACAACCATAAGTCATACAGGACTGTCACGTTATAGTTATGACAAAACAGGTCTTGCCGATAACCAGGATTATTACTGGCGTGTTGATCAAGTAATTGATGGTAACACCTTGGCGGGCGATGTTTGGCACTTTACAACGATACCTGACATTCAAATTACCAATCCTAATCTTGTCGGCTGGTGGAAGTTCGATGAAGGCCCCGGCAAAGCGATTGACTGGTCAGGTCTGAACCAGCACGGGACTGTTTTTGGTGATGCCCAGTCAGCTCCCGGCTATGATGGAGATGCAATACAATTTGATGGATACGACGACCTTATACAACTTCCTATAGGTTCGACTATAGCTACATGTGACAGCATAACTATTACGACCTGGGTAGATTTCTCAGGTGCGGGAGGTACAGAGCAGCGAATATTTGATTTTGGAAATGGTAACGAATCCGGGTATATGTTCCTGACGCCTGATAACGGCACCGCTATGAATTTTACTTTAAATTCGAACACCGGGGGCGTTGCGGCCCAAATTGATGCCCCTACACTGCCGACCGGATGGCATCACGTAGCCGTTACAATAGATAGTGCAACCATGGTTGTACAGCTTTACCTCGACAGTGAGATCATTACCAGCGGCACAACAAATTCCCTTCCGTCAGAGCTTGGTAATACCACCGACAACTGGATTGGAAGGTCGCAATGGGGCGCACAAGCATACTTAGACGCTTCTCTGGATGATTTCCGTATATATAACAACGCACTGACGGCCGACGAGATAGATTTGGTTATGAAAATCGACCCACTTCGTGCCAGAAGTCCAAATCCTGAACACGGCCAGATAATGGTTATAGAAGACTTTACAAACCTTAGCTGGCAGCCGGGAGACGATGCAATCCAGCATGATGTATATCTCGGCACAGATAAATTCGCTGTCGAAGATGCCGATACATCCATGACCAATATATATCGCGGACAGCAAGCCGGCACTACTTTCTCTCCCTCGGAAGGCGTTGAGTGGGGCCAGAGATATTACTGGCGAATCGATGAGATTAATAATGATGGTTCGATCAGTAAAGGTAGTATATGGATATTCGACATAGCAGATTACCTTATCATAGACGATTTCGAAGATTACAATGATTATCCACCCGATGAAGTATGGAATACATGGTTGGATGGATATGATGACCCGACTAATGGTTCCTCAGCAGGTTATCCCGACCCTGATTTCGTTTTGGGAGAGCACTATCTCGAAGACGTTAATGTTCATGGAGGCGATTGGTCAATGCCGTTGTTCTACAATAATAGTGTCGGAATTTCTGAGGTAACAAGAACATTTACCTCTACTATGCAGGACTGGACTCGACAAAATGTAGCTATATTGACACTGTTTTACTATGGTGATCCTGCCAATGCGGCCGAAACAATGTTTGTTGCTCTAAACGGTAACGCAGTAGTAACCAATGATGATGCTGACGCAGCATTACTCCCTGAGTGGACAAGATGGGATATCCTGCTACAGGAATTTGCCGATCAGGGCGTGAACCTTAATAACGTTGGTTCGATGACTATTGGTTTCGGTAACAAAGCTAATCCGGTAGCTGGTGGCGAAGGCCATGTATTCTTCGATGATATTCGTCTGTATCGACCGGAGTAAACTGGTTAATAAGGTTGCAGTTTGAATAAATATATGATGCACTGGAGATAACACGTGTTTTGGTACGTGGCCAAAGTACATTTTTAAAAACTTCAGCATTTTTAAAGGAGGAACATTATGTGTAAGAAGTCAGTTTTATCAACTTGTGTGATTATTGCGGCAGCCCTGCTGCTCGGCCCGTCCGCGTGGGGCTTCAACGCCAACACCGATCCCAGCTTGATGGGCTGGTGGGCGTTAAATGATGGCGCTGGTCTTACGGCCATTGATGGTTCGGGCAACGGCAATGACGGGACATTGGAAGGTGATCCTGAATGGGTCACCGGTGTACTAGGAGGAGCACTTGAGTTTGATGGTGACGACTATGTTGACACCGGTAATACGGAAAATCTAACCGAATATACGTTAGCCATTTGGGTCATGAGCCCAGATGCACCGGACGGTGACGAGCCCAGTGGTCCCTTGCATAGAGAAAATAATTACCAAATCAATTGGGATCATTTTGATTCTAATTATCAAGGGGCCGCGGGCATGAACGCGGGCGGTTGGATGTCTCTGAAATTTGGTACTCTTGAGGCAGATACGTGGTATCATCTGGCCGTCACCTTTGACGGAACCAACTGGATTACTTACCAGGACGGTGAGCAAATGAACAGTCGTGTTGTCAACGCGGCCATCGCCAATGAAACCAACAGTCTAAAATTGGGGCGGCATGCAGCCAACGCCGCTCAGTTTTTTACGGGAACGGTTGACGATGCCCGTGTCTATCGCCGCGCTTTGACTGCTGATGAAATCAAGGTAGTGATGGGCGGTGGAATTGATCCTGGTGCGGCTTCAAATCCTAATCCTGCCGACGAGGACGGCGATGTGTGCCGGGATGTTATTCTTGGCTGGACATCGGGTCAGTATGCAGATACGCATGATGTGTACTTTGGGACGGTTTTCGAAGATGTCAACGATGCGAGCAGGGATAACGATCCCCGCGGACTTTTAGTCAGTCCAGGCCAGCGTGGTAATTCTTACGACCCGTTCGGCCTTTTGGATTTCGACCAGACCTATTACTGGCGAGTTGATGAGTTCGACGGCACAGAAACACATACCGGCGATGTCTGGAGCTTTACAACCGAGCCTATGGGATATCCTATCCCCGGCGAGAATATAATTGCCACAGCTTCAAGTTTCAACACTGAGGACACTGAGCAGGGGCCCGAACAAACCGTAAACGGCTCTGGCCTTGAGGGAGATTTACATTCGAGAAATATCGAAGATATGTGGCTTAGCGAAGCAGGTGCCGAAGGGCCTGCGTGGATCAAATACGAGTTCGACAAGGTCTTTAAGCTTCATGAGATGCTGGTATGGAACTATAACGGGCCGATCTCTCTTCGCTTTTCCGGTCTTCAGGATGTGACTGTCAAGTATTCGGTAGACGACGTTAACTGGGTCACGATTCCTGATGTTAACGAGTTTGCCCAGGCACCCGGCAGTAATGACTATGCTGCCAATACAATTGTTCCGTTTGGCGGCGTCTCGGTAAAATATGTAGAAATTACTGCTAACAGCAATTTCTCCGGCGGCATTTTCGACCAGTACGGTCTGAGTGAAGTCCGCTTCCTTTATATACCGTCCCGTGCACGCCTGCCGGTTCCTGCCTCCGGCGAGGCTGATGTGGCTTTGGATGCTGTGCTAAGCTGGCGAGCCGGAAGAGAAGCCGGCACACATGATATATATATCAGCACCAGTGAGCAGGAAGTGGCAGATGCTACGGTTGCTACCGAGAGCATTTCCGGTGATAGTTGCGAGATTGTCTACGTTCCATCATCGCTCGATTTAGGCCAGAGATATTACTGGAAGGTTGTTGAAGTTGATCCGGATTCTACAGTCTGGGAAGGTGATATATGGAACTTTTCAACGATTCAGAATTTCGTGGTTGACGATTTCGAGAGCTACACCGACTTTTCCCCGAACGAGGTATTCAATACATGGATAGACGGATATGAAGATGCGGCCAACGGCTCCACTGCCGGTTATCCTAATCCTGATTTTGTTGACGGAGAGCATTACCTTGAAGACGTTAATGTTCATGGAGGCGATTGGTCGATGCCCTTGTTCTACGATAATAGTTCCGCCAGAATATCCGAAGTGACCAGGACCTTTACTTCTACTATGCGCGACTGGACTCAAGAAGATGTCGTCGTATTGACGTTGTTTTACTATGGCGATCCCAATAATACACCTGAACAGATGTATGTTGCTTTGGATGGTGATGCAGTAGTCAATAACGATGACCCGGATGCTGCGTTGGCCGAAGATTGGACCCGATGGGATATTCCCCTTCAGATATTTGAAGATATGGGCGTGAACCTTGGCGATGTCGATTCGATGACTATAGGATTTGGCAATAAAAGCAATCCGACAGTTGGTGGTGCAGGTCACGTGTTCGTCGATGACATTTGGCTGTTTACACCGCTGCCTGATCTCGAATGATATGTAATGCGAATGCAGTATTTAGACTCGGCTGAGTAGCTATTTGGGCGAAGATATGGGATACTATAGATGGTATCAGGTTTTATAGGCATTTATTGGATACCATTGACTATAGTGTCTATCGAGAAGGCTGTTGGTCGTGTTTATACACCATCGTATATCAAAATATATCAATAAGTTAATATTATTTACTCCTTGAAGGAGGAATATTATGAAACGAAATTTTATTTTTGTACTGGCCATCTTTTTTTCATTAGTCACAGGGGCCTTTGCCACAATGGTGCACCAGGATTGGGATAACGTGACCCTGGCAGGCCGTGATGCCATCCGTGAGTTCCTGGTGGATCTGGTCAATCCGGTGCCGGAACCCGATCTTGAGGAAGTCATCGAGGAATCGCGGTATCCCAACATTTCGGGTAAACAAAACTACGTGGCCAAGTTCTATGGCTGGCTTACCGTGCCCGAGACAGGCAACTACCAGTTCCATTACTCCTGTGACGACTCCGGGATGCTTTATGTCAGCCAGGATGAAAAAATGGAACATGCCGTCGAGGTCGCCTGGGTTGACGGCTGGGCCGAACCAGGAAACTTTGACACGTATAATACCCAGCACTCAGAGGTCATGAGCCTTCAAAAAGGGCAGGTGATGGCCGTCATGGCGTTCTTTGAGGAACAGGCTGGCTCGGACCACATGGATATCGGCTGGACAGGTCCCGGATTGAGTAGTGATATTACCAATCCGACCTATCTCACGGATTATATCACCCACATCCCCATTATTCTGACGATTGCGAGGATCCCGTCCCCGGCTAATGATACAAATGATATACCACGCGATGTGGTCCTGAGCTGGAAATCTGGAAAGTACGCTGAAACGCATAACGTCTATTTTGGAACGAGCTTTGAAGACGTCAATGCGGCGGATACAGACAATCCCCTTGGGGTACTCAAGTCTGAACGTCAGAGTGAGAACACATACTATCCGGAGGGCTTGCTCGAGTTTGGACAGACCTATTATTGGCGTATCGATGAGGTAAATGCTCCATCTGACCCGTTTACTTACAAAGGTGATGTCTGGAGCTTTACAACCGAGCCTATGGGATATCCTATCCCCGGCGAGAATATTATTGCTATAGCTTCGAGTTTCAACATCGACGACACCGAGCAGGGGCCGGAGCAAACCATAAACGGCTCTGGCCTTGAGGGAGATTTACATTCGAGAAATGTCGATGATATGTGGCTTAGCGAAGCAGGTGCCGAAGGGTCTGCGTGGATCAAATACGAGTTCGACAAGGTCTATAAGCTTCATGAGATGCTGGTGTGGAACTATAATGGGCCAAGCTCTCTTCGCTTTTTAGGCATTGAAGACGTGACCATTCGATATTCGATCGATGATGTTAACTGGGTCACGATTCCTGATGTTAACGAGTTTGCCCAGGCACCCGGCAGTAATGACTATGCTGCCAATACAATTGTTCCGTTTGGCGGCGTCTCGGTAAAATATGTAGAAATTACTGCTAACAGCAATTTCTCCGGCGGCATTTTCGACCAGTACGGTCTGAGTGAAGTCCGCTTCCTTTATATACCGTCCCGTGCACGCCTGCCGGTTCCTGCCTTCGGCGAGGCTGATGTGGCTTTGGATGCTGTGTTAAGCTGGCGAGCCGGAAGGCAAGCAACCACGCATGATGTATATATCGGCACCAGTGAACAGGAAGTAGCAGAAGCTACTGTAGCTACCGATAGCATTTCCTCTGAAGCGTGTGAGGTTGTCTACGTTCCA
>CAZWME010000214.1:0-7441 GCA_964634515.1 uncultured Pirellulales bacterium
CGCCGATAGCCCGTGGACAGGCCCTCTCTGGAGCTTTACCACGGCTAACTTCCTTATCATTGACGATATAGAGAGCTACAATGACATTAATGAAGGTGAGGAAGGAAGTAACAGGATTTATAACGCCTGGGTGGACGGTTTCGACGATCCGACAAATGGTTCTCAGGTTGGTCATTTAGATCCTCCATTTTACGAAGAGACTATTGTTCACGGTGGTAATAAGTCGATGCCGCTTTACTATGACAATGCTGTCGGGAAATCCGAGGCGATTTTGACATTGACTTCCAATCGTAACTGGACTGAAAATGGTGTCAATATATTGACGATTTGGTTCAGAGGTGAAACGGGCAACAGCGCTGAAACTTTGTATGTTGCTCTCAATGGTAACGCGAAGGTTGATCATGATAATCTTGATGCGGCACAAAGAACTGCCTGGATCCGATGGAATATCGACCTGACACGCTTTGCCGACCAGGGCGTCAACCTCGCCAATATAAATTCGATTACTCTTGGTCTTAGCTCGGTTACTGGCGGTACAGGTATGATGTACTTTGACGATATCCGCCTGTATAAACTGGCGCCCTAAGTGGCAGTTTGTCGTGCAATTGGAATACAGTTCAAAAAATATGAGATTGACCTTGCGCTGTTCTGTGAAATAGCCGCGCGGCAAAAGTTGTTTGTTGAAAACAACAGGTATTTTGGTGTGTGTCCAAAGTACGGTAGTTTTAACTGTTTAAGGAGGACTATTATGTCTAAAAAATTGATTTATTTCTTTTCTTTTGTTTTGCTGCTGGGGCTGGTTCTGACCAGCATGGTCGACGCTGCCGACCCAAATCTTGTCGGCTGGTGGAGGCTTAACGAGGGTTCGGGAACCGTGGCAATCGACTCATCTGGCAACAATCTCAATGGTGAACTGGTGGACGGTCCGGTTTGGGTCGGCGGAGTTCAAGGGACAGCCCTGCAGTTTATCGAGGGTAGTCACGTCGCGGTGCCCGGCTATGAAGGCATACTGGGAACGCATGAACGGACCAGCGCCGCATGGATCAATGTCAACAAGACTTCGGCGAGCATCCTTACTTGGGGCCCAAGCGGGGAAGGAACGAAGTGGGTCATGCGAACTCACAACAACCCTGCCTCCCTTCGCCTTGAATGTGGACGGGGCAATACCTTTGGCACCACCGACCTGGTGGACGGCGAATGGCATCACGTTGCAGTGGTGCTTGAAGATGACGGTTCGCCGGACGTAAGTGAGCTCAAACTCTACGTGGACGGCAATTTGGATCCAATCGATCCCACAGGAACTCCCAGAGCGATGAACACATCCAGCGGAGGAGAGTTTCGGATTGGGTACGATCTGAACAACACGGGCAGAACGTTCGATGGGATGATAGACGATGTGCGAATTTACGACCGCGCGCTGAACGCCGATGAAATCCAGGCGTTAATGGAAAACCCGGGGGGCACGGTAACACAGGCGTTGGCGCCCGATCCTGCAGACGGCTCTATTATTGACTCCACATGGGTCAATCTGAGCTGGACACCGGGTGACCTCGCGACTTCGCATCTGGTTTACATCGCGGATAATTTTGGTGACGTGGATAGCGGAGCTGAAAGCGCATTTCAGGGCGACCAGGCCACAGCTATTTTTACACTGGGTTTTCCGGGATTTGCATTTCCGGATGGTCTTGTTCCAGGTAAGACTTACTATTGGCGAATCGATGAGGTTAATGATACTGACCCAGAAAGCCCCTGGAAAGGCAGCATTTGGAGCTTCAGCGTTCGACCCAAGACCGCCTGGCATCCAGTGCCTGCCGATGGAGCACTGTTTGTGGAACCTGATAAGGGCCTGACCTGGGATGCAGGTGTGGGATCGGCCCTATACTATGTGTATTTCGGTGACAACTTCCAGGATGTCAACAGCGCTACAGGTGCTGCTATTATAATGGCGACTACTTATGAGCCTGGCCAGCTTGAACAGGGCAAGACTTATTACTGGCGTGTTGACAGCTCTGACGGTCTGACCGTCCACAGGGGCAAGGTCTGGAGTTTCACCACGAGCGTGCCCGGTGGCGGCCTTATAGGAGAATACTTCAATAGTATGAATCTCGGCGGCCAGCCCGTTCTCAAGAGGACTGATAATTCGATTGATGTTGACTATGGTACCGGCTCGCCCGAGCCAAACTTGGTAGATGAAGACTTCTTCTCGGTACGCTGGCGGGGCGAAATAAAAGTTGCTTTCTCAGAAGTTTATACGTTCTATACACGTTCGAATGATGGATCGCGACTGTGGATTGACGAGAAGTTAATCGTTGATAAGTGGGCGTGGGTAAACAGGGTCGTTGATACCCGCGGCAAACCTATCGAGCTTGTCGCCGGAGAGCGGTACAGCATTCGGATGGAGTGGTTCAACGAGGATGGAGAGGCTGAAGCACACCTTCTTTGGGAGAGCGCCAGTGAACCCAAGGCGATAATCCCGTCAGCAGCCTTCTCGCCGCCGGTCAGGGCGGGTGCCCCTGATCCATCTAACGGTGCTCTGGATGTAAGACATACTGCAATTCTTAGCTGGAGTATTGGCGAGGCTGCCGCTTCACATGAAGTCTATTTCGGCATCGACGCAGATGCTGTGAAAAACGCCGATAACAGCTCGACGCAATACAAAGGCACAAGGCAAATTGGTTCTGAGAGCTATGATCCCGGCCAACTTGAATGGGATACGACTTATTACTGGCGTATCGATGAAATCGAGAACGACGGTACAATACAGAAAGGCAATCTCTGGAGCTTTACCACGGCCAACTTCCTTATCATTGACGATTTTGAACTCTACAATGACATTAATGAAGATGAGCCAGGGAGCAACAGGATATATCTTGCCTGGATAGATGGATTCGACAATCCTGCCATCAATGGTTCCGTTGTTGGTACCCTTGATCCTCCATTTACAGAGCAAACCATTGTTCATAGCGGCAGCCAGTCAATGCCGATGACCTACGACAACGCAGTCGGGAAATCCGAGGCGACCTTGACATTGACTTCAAATCGTGACTGGACGGAAAACGGTGTCGATACGCTGGTAATCTGGTACATCGGCGATGCGGCAAATGCTGCCGAACAGATGTATGTTGCTCTCAATGGTAATGCCAAAGTCAATAATGATAATCCTGATGCAGCGTTGATAAATAAATGGACACAATGGACTATTGACCTGACGCGATTTGCCGACCAGGGTGTCAACCTTGCAAATGTAAATTCGATTACCCTTGGCCTTAGCTCGGTTACCGGCGGTACAGGTATTATGTACTTTGACGATATTCGCCTGTATTCAACCGTACCGTAGATAACAAGTTACGATTAATTGTTTTGTTAATATTGTGATTTGTATAAAATTCGGGGCCTATACTTATTTGGTATAGGCCCTTTTTACTTGGCTGTTGGTAATTGACACGGATTCAATAAATTCACGGGCGGTAACAATTATTGTCGGGGCTTAACGATGGCTTTCAGCGGCGCCATTCGGCCTTGCGGACCATTAAAGGCGGCATCTGATGGGGTTTGACCTTTCGACTGCGGGGCCTTACACAGCTTCTGTTGCTGGGATACCAGCGGATAAAAAACAGCTTGGGCTTTAAGGACAATCTGTTTTTTTTCTGCTTGGCGAACATCATTGTAAACCATTTTTCCTGTAAATAACGATAGAACCTGTATCCTTGTTAATTCCTATCGGCCAATTCAGGCGGAAACTTTTGTCAATTGTCTTATAAAGAATGTAAGACTGCAGAAAGGCATCAATAAGGGTAGGCCCCGAATTTTTCAGTTGTTGTCACGCTGAATGCGTTTATTTGTTGTGGTTACCTGATGTCGTTCCATTTGGCCGGTTGCTTGTCGATTTCGAGCAGTTCGCCTCGGCTGATGAGCCACGTCTTATCCGGTTGTTTTTGAAAACGGAGTTCTATCTTAAAAAATATCAATGATTTGTAGTTTTCGGTTACATAGCTGTTCTTGTCAAAGATTGTCAGCATAAACAGGGTTGCTGTTGCCTGCGGAGGTGATAATTCAACCAGACAGGCCGTCTTTTTGTTTTTCTCGATAAGAGAGGGGATGAGTTTGCGCCTGCAGTGGGCCACTAAATCCCATTTCGTATTGTGAAATGAATCGCGGTAGTCCTCGACAATCAAATCCTCGATTGAATCACAATCCTCTTCCTGAACCGCTTTTATGACCGTGCTGATTACGGAGTTGATTTTCTCAAGGTCGGTTTGGACAAGCATATCAAGGCCAACGCCTCCTGCCGCGACAAGGACCGGCAGCAAAAACTGCCACCAGTGGCGCTTTTCCGGTATAAAGCTGCGGATGGTAAAAACCACGAACAAAACTATGACCGCTGCTCCGATCAGCGTGTAAGGCTGCTCAAAAAAATCGAACATTTATCAATCCTTTGAGGGGCTCTCAGTTTGCTTCTGGGAGCAATGGTTATCTGCTATCCTCTTGGTTTATCGAGTACGGGGTAGCGCTTTTGCATAAACCGCAAATCATCGCGTTCATCGGCCGCAGGGGTCACATCGTGTGCGCTTTGACCCCAGGCGGCACGCATAGCCGCATCAATTGTGCTCTGATTGACCCACGTGTGCATGTTGGCGCTTCCGTCGGCAAAGCCTAACGTGCTTCTGTTTTTACTGTGCCAGATTGCCACAGGGTCAATCCAGCTATTTCCGAAATCTTTGGTAACCACCCAGGAACCCATATTATATCCTCTCGGATCGATTTCCTCTACAAAGACAAATGTATCGTAGGGTTTTTTTATCTCGGAATATAATATCAGATGCCTTCTGCCCCACTCCAGTTCTTCGCCATTCAGTGCGCCGGAGACAGAGTAGCTGCCAAAGGTGTACATACCTTGACGCGTTGTTCTGTCGTCGGAGGGGCACCGATACACATCTAAGTTCTTGGCGTAGGGAAAGAGCTTGCCCTGTCTCAAACCTTCCTTACATTTCTCGAGCGGGTCGGGGTCATTGCCCCTTGGACCTAACATCCAGCCATCGCTTGTTCGGGCGGGATGGCCCCTGACCATTTTATCATCATTATCATCTTTATACAGTAGCCACGAGAATGTCAGGGTCTTTACATTGTTGATACAGTGAATCCGTCTGGCCTGGTCTCTGGCCCGGCTTAATGCGGGCATCAAAATCGCCATCAGCACCGCAATGATTGCAATTACTACCAAAAGCTCGATTAATGTGAAAGCCCTTGTTTTCATCTTTGCTTCTCCTTTTCAACAAAAAACTCTTTACACATTCGGAGGCAAAAAATGACTCCCATAATTCCACTTTTGAACTATTCGAATAATAGGATACTAAAAAACAGGCTTCTGTTCTGTTTTTTCTGCATTTTATAGGCTTTTTGTGCTCACCTTTTGTATTATATTGCTTCCGGCCGATTATGTCAACTGCGGAAATCTCAAGCTTAGGGGTTTTGTCATAGGCTTGTCCGAAGTGAATCCTTGTGAAGCCGAAAGTAGGCTCAAAGATTTTTTGAAATTGGCCCATTCGACCGCGCAACTCGGGCAAAAGCTTCCTTAGACAAGCTTACCTCGATACACCCGGGATAGATACGGCGGGCCGTGAAGCGTGAATTGCCGATTGAGGCCGTCAAAGCCGGCATTTTTTAAGAGCAGACCGGCCTTTCACCTCAAATGAATTCTTCAAAACAGAATTCACCTTTGTTCATAATCATTTCACCATCTACGTAAATATTCGGTTTTTTGATGACGCCGTCAACATGCGCTTTACTGTCCCAATCAGCGCCGGTTTTGCCGGGTATGGGGCTGCCGAAAGCAATATGTATGCCCGGGAACTTCTCATCCTGAAGTATGTTGTATATCAACTCGGTCAGGCCGGTGTTCGTACCGATTGCAAATTCTCCTACTCTGTTACTATTTTCATCAGTCTCAAAAAGGTATTTGGAAAACTCTTGACGTAGTTGCTCATTATCACAACGGAGACTTTCCTTTATGGCCCGGCCGGCAGCAACTTCAATCATAATCGGAGTATTCTCAAGAGAACCATAGCTGTCGGTAAAGAAATCACCAAGGCAACCATCGATGACAACTGTGCCGTTGACACTGAGTGGTGAAGTTGTTACCTCTCCATCGGGAAGATTTTTCCAGTGGCCCGCGGCGATAATGCCATCACTAATGTTCCATTTGAGTTCCGGACTAAACTCAGCAACAAAATTGTTACCTTTTTCAGTCACAACTTCAATCTTCTTTCCGTTTCTAACCTTATCATAAACTAACCTGCTAATCCGCTGGATCTCTTTGTAATCGCTGCACATCCCGTCTTGCATAATCTGCGGTGAAATTCCAATCATGTGAGCATGCCTGAGTTTGCGATTTGCCTGGATTGCTTTAAGCATTTGCATTCGGAAACTCTGGAGTTCTCCTTCGGCTCCCTGGGCAGCATAAACACTGACATCAGCGACCTTGATGGCATCTCCTATAGTTTGTGGGAAAGCAATCGGCCGTTCGCCGAAATCCTCCATTACGAACAATTGGATCTTGCCGGTAATCTTGGCTATGGCGTTTTTAAGAGCAGAGCCGATTTCGATGGTCTCTTTATCTGTGATAATGACTGCAATCTCACCAGCTTTGACTCTGAGGCAATTCTCAACTGCCTGCTTAATACCTTGCTCTATAGTTCCCACTTCTATTACTCCTGCCGGGTTGTTTTGTGAATGTTACTTTTCCATTTTATCTCACGGTGTATAAAATAACAAAAAGGAATGGAAAAGGCAAAGGAATTGTAGTGGGTTAGAGAATGCCTGTGGCACAACTTGGTGAATTGGTTAATTAGAAGGAAAAAGGGTAGAAGAGCATTTCTACCAGAGGCCCCCGTAATGTTGTTCTAATTGTTTATCGCTTTTAGTGCATTGGGCAACAGGAACTAATCATGAGATTTGCACGGATACCCTCTTGCCATATAATTGATGTCTTCAACCTCATCGGCCGGATGACTCATATAGAATGTGAAGGTCTCTGGTGGGTCATACATGGCCCGATGGGCCCAGTCAATAAAGCTCCTGTCTTGCCATCTGTGCATTTCCGAATGACCGTCGGCAAAACCGATTGTGCTCCTCTCGTTGTGCCACATCGCCAATGGGTCCACCCAGCTCGGGGGGCCGAAATTCATGACCCAGGAACCTGTGTTGTATCCCCTTGGATCAATGTCCTCCAAAAAAACGTATTTGGAGGCAGGTCTCCTTATATCGGAATATTTTATTGCCATCTCCGAACCTGCCCACCCTTCTCCATTGGCTCCTCCGGCTATGGAAAAGCTTCGAAAGGCATATTGCCTCGGATCCTTTACCCTTAAGTCGGCTGGACACCGATATACGTCGACCGTATTGTGAACATAGGGAAAAAGCGCCCCGTTTCTTATAGCATCTA
>CAZWME010000215.1:0-7440 GCA_964634515.1 uncultured Pirellulales bacterium
CAATACAATACGCAAATCAAGAAATTCGGTGAGATTACATCGCCATCGACCCGTTATGTGTTCGTTGAGAGTGCAGAAACACGAAACTGGAATTCGAGCCATCATTTTGTATTAGGCGCCCCCGAATACACGGGAAATACAGAACAATGGGGCTGGTGGGGTCCGATGGCGGTCAATCATGGTGACAGCAGTGTTCTGGGATTCTGTGACGGGCATTCGGAAGTTCGCAAATGGCGTGATCGCTTTACAATAGATCGTGTGGACAAGTTAATTACCCAGGGGGTTGGAACTTACGGCATTGAATATCCTCCCGATGGTCAGACAATGGATATCAATTATATGGCCAAAGGCTGGGCATATCGCTATCGGGACAACTGATGGCGATTTAATTGGGGGAATACCCGTTAGCTGCAGCAAGGCTTGGCGGCCTGCCGAGTTTTATCAATTCAATGCCGTCGCCTGTTCCTAAATTGCGGGAATACTGTTTATCGACAGGATTGTTCCAGTGTTCGTAAACTCCAAGGCTTGTCAGGCGGGAAACGTTTCCCTTGTGGTCGGGATCGTAGAATGTTCCTGAAGGCGGATTATCCGCCATGGCCGCCTCGACAAGATAATCGGTTGTGCCGGACTTGTGAGATCCATCGTCCCACTCGGTCCAGAGAAAATCGAAACCGACAGAATCAATAGCGACCGGATCCAGTGAAGCGAAAAGACTTGAACTCCAATCCCCATTGAAAGGAGGACTGTTCCATTTCCCTGGAGACCTTTCTTTTGCATGTTGTCCGGCGTATAATCCGTCAATTAAATACAGCAAAGTCTTGCCGCCGATATGTTTGTGTCCCATCAGGTCCACGAGAGGTCTGTAATGTCCCATGCCCGGTTTATTATACGGCAGCTCTTTGTGCATATCGTAATATTCCCGTGTTCGGGCCGGCTTTCTAACAAGCGAGCCATAATGGTTTTTTGCACAGAGGGTTATACCTGCCATGTCGTTATGGCTTTTGAGATTCGCCAGATTAATTAAATAATCAGCTTCGACATAGGAAGCAGGTGCATAGTCGGTATCTTTTCCTGCGGCATCCGGCGTGCTCCAGTAAAATGGAACCGACGACAGCTTCGCCTTTGTCCGGCCGAATTTGCCTACGTAATCCATATAGCGGACATTCGGAAACTTTGCGTGACACATATTGTAGAACTCATTGGGAAAGTAACATAAAGTATCGCCAACGGTAATATCAGCTTCATTTACTCCGGCTTCATTAACGAGCTGGTCAATCAGTGCGATTATCATATGTGGTGATGTGTTCATATAATCCAGACTTCTGAGCTTGTAGTCATCGATGTTTGTTACAGGCCGTCCGCTCCATATCTTTATACAGCCGACGTAGTTCACTTTGATAACAATCTTTTCGCCCGACTTGTATCCGGCATCTCCTTTGCCATGTGTTTTATTGAAATATTTGAATAGTGTATCCCAGGCGGCGGCATTTGTTCGGCCACCACTGAGTGTTCTTATTGTCCGGCTCATCATTTGGTTCACTACGGCCTGGTTTGTGTGACTGTTTTCCCACCAATATCCGTTTCCGGGTCCGTCCCAGTCGGTGGCATCGGGGTCATGTGCCCAGACGACACGTCCGGGGTGAATTCCTTGTGCAATTCCGATGGGAGCATTTGATGTCGGCTCATCGGCCCGAAGTGTAGTTTCTGTTGTAATGCCCTGAACCAACCATACGGACCCAACACTGGCGGCGATGAGTATTACACATAATATATAGCGAGACTGAGCAAAGCAGCGTTTTGCCCTGCGAAAGGCTGTGATTGAGGCAATTGCCCCGGCAAGCCAAAACACAAAACCCGAGGCCAACGGGAAAGCCGCTCGCTGGCACGGATACATCGCACGGGAAGGCTTTGGAATCACACGAATCAAAAACCACAACAGAGCCAACAATCCACCGATAGGGAATATCCATGTAAACCAATGGGATTTATTTTGCCTGGAGGACTTACCTTCCTTTGATCTAACCGACCTTGATTTGTTATTACTTTGTAATTGCATTATTTTAATCCTCATAACATTTGATTATTAGTAGAAACTTACTTATAAATCCGTCGGATTAATACCCTATTGCGCAGCCGTCTTTGCGAGGGTCGGAGGCGCCGAAATATCGTAGTGGATTTTGTTTTCTCCATATTCCCTGATAACCTCCGAACGTGCCGAGTTCGGGGCTAATTTTGTGCCCCATGCGGGCAAGTTTGTGTTTTACATCTCCAGAGATGTGTCGTTCGAAACCCACCGAACCGCCTCCGGTCATTTTCAGTCCGGTCGGAGTTGAACTTTCCATATGCCGTACCCGCGGCTGTTCACCGGCCTGCTGGACAGACATACCGAAATCAATTATATTCATCAGAACCTGCGCATGTCCCTGTGGCTGAAAACTTCCTCCCATAACTCCGAACGAAAAGACTGGCTTTCCGTTTTTGGTCATAAACGCCGGTATGATAGTGTGGAAAGGTCTTTTATGAGGCTCCAATTTATTGAGATGATTCGGGTTGAGTGAGAATAACTGCCCTCGGTTCTGAAGGCAGAATCCCATGCTGGCCGGTACGAAACCCGAGCCCCACTGGTAATAAATGCTCTGAATTAAAGAAACCATATTGCCGTCTTTGTCCGCAGTTGTCAGGTAAATCGTATCGGATGAACCTTTAATCCTGCCGGGCTGAACTTTCTGTGCGGCCCGTTTAGGATTAATCAGCTTGGCTCGCTGCCTGCCATACTCTTTTGAGATAAGATGTTTCAGGGGGACGTCGGCAAAATCCATATCGGCGTAATAAACAGCGCGGTCTTCGAATGCGAGTTTTTTCGCTTCTATGAAAAGATGCAAATGCTCGGCTGAGTTGGGCTTCAGGAATGCAATGTCAAAGTGTTCCAGCATATTCAGCATCTGCAAAGCAGCAATTCCCTGACCATTCGGCGGAAGTTCCCAGACATCGTAACCACGATAGTTGGTACTGACGGGTTCAACCCAGTTGGCCGTATGGTCTCTAAAATCTCGCATTGAAAACCTGCCGCCGTTGGCCTTGGAAAATTTAACTATCCTTTCGGCAATCTCACCCTGATAGAAAGCTTCTGAGCCGTCCCGGGCAATAGTCTCGAAAAATCGTGCCAATCCCGGATTTTTGAAGATGTCCCCAAAATGTACAGCTTTGCCGGAGGGAGTGAAAGTTTCTGTCAGGGTGGAGCTTCTTGTGGAATCTAATGACCATGAGCGTGAAATGACCGGCGAAACGGGGAAACCTTTGCGGGCATAATATATGGGCGCTTCAAGAAGCCTTGCCATGTCAAATCGTCCAAATCTTTTTTGCAGTGCATCCCATCCACTTACACAGCCGGGCACGCTCCATGATAACGGGCCCAGGACGGGAATCTCCTTAAGGCCCAGTTCCTGCGCTTTACTAATGCTCCAGTCGTATGGAGAGCGGCCGCTTGCATTTAGACCAAGCAGTCTCTTTTCTTTTTCGTTCCAGACTATGGCAAAGAGGTCACCGCCCGGCCCGCACATCATCGGCTCGACCAGAGACAACATTGCGTTGGCACAAATGGCCGCATCGACAGCGTTACCGCCGGCCTTAAGAATATCGACCCCGGCCATGCTGGCCAATGGCTGGCTGGAGCACACAATTCCGTTTTGGCAGACGACTGTCGAACGGTTTTGATTTCTATATTGGAGTAAATCGCGGTTGATATAGGCACTGCTGTCTTTTGTATCGGCAACATTATTTCCGGCCAGTGATACGTTGCTCCCAAGGAATGCTGATGTGCAGGCACTACCTGTATATTTAAGAAATGAACGTCGCTTCATAGGCTTCTCCTCATTATGATATTCAGTATTCATGAAGACTAATCTTTCTGGGTGGACTTATTGTACCTTAACAAACATGAAAGTCAAGTTAAGTTGGTATGTAAACATATGTGCTGTGAATAATATTTGTATATTATGGTTTGTAAGATGTATCGATAGTCCATGTTAGTGAGGTACTCGGATTTTCTTGGCTTTGCCAGATGCCGGCGGAATTCTTGCCTATTACATAAACGGTGTAAGAGTTTCCATTAAGAAGGTTGGTCAATTCGATAGGAACATCAACAGATATCTGCTGACTCCATGGACCGTTGTTGATTCGAAACATGTAATGTGTAATACCCGGTCCACCTACGAAAAGTGTGGCATAGGTATGATAGGTCAGCTCATCGGGTTCACCGCAGACCGCAGCGCCACCGGGGACGTAAGCTCCCATATCAAGACCGCAGGGCCCGGCACCAATTGCCAGCGATGAGTCTTGTAAATGGAAATCGCTGTTTGGATCAACAAAGAGAGGTTCAGCTTCGATATTGCCGATGCCAAGGTAGTGCAATGTCTCTGGGACAATCGAGTGATTGACAGTAATCTCTGTAGTTTCAATTACCTCGTCAAAAATAAGGTCTGTATTCCAGAAAATACTGCCGTCCACATATATGCCCCGACCGGCTTGCCCCTGTCCCGGACGGTCGAAGTAAAAGACTGCTTTATTAACATCAACTACCGTATTATTAATAAAAGTCACGAAAGCATCCTGCTTAATATTAGTAACATGGTCGGTATCGAAAAAGATATTGCGAACGATGACATATTCTTTTCCGCTGCCTGCGGAGACTGCGTTTGAATTGCCGGTTGCATTGTTATAAGAGTCTCTGTGGTAGTGCATAAAGAGATTTCCCTCAATATGGGCATCTGTCCCAAGGTCGAGGGCATCATCGCCTCCACCCATAAAAAGATTATCGAGGATTTGCGGGATCGGATTCGGGCGTGATGGGCCGTCAAAGTCAATCGCGTCGTTGTGTCCTTTAGTTGTCCCGAAAATATTATTTTCGATTATGAAGTAGCCGTTTTCCGGGATACCGCTGCCCCATATATGTTCGCTGCGGTTGTCGGTGGTTGGCGGCTCATCCGGGCCGAAGATATCAGTGAAAACACAGTTGGAAACAATCAGCGCCGAATTAATCGTGCTGATACGGCGAAGGTCGGTGTTGTCTAATGTAACATGGTCGAGCAGGAGGTTGGAGTTTTCCAGGCCTATCATTCCATTGTTGGAGCGGCCATATTTGACAGTGGCGTATGTGATGCGGTTGTCACGAATAGTATTGATGAAATGAATACCATCCCATGTGCCGATAGTTCCCGGTGTGCGTGTAAAGTAAATCGGCTCATACTCAGAACCCTCGGCGATAAGCCGGCCTTTGATAATAATACTTGCATCCGACTCAAAGTAAACCATAGTGCCCGGCGTAATACTCAGCTCAACTCCGAAGGGAACAATGAATTCGCCTGTTATAACGTAAGGACCCTCCTGTGTTGTCCAGTTAGTGTTCTCGGTCAAGATCCCCGTTCTATTAGTTGGAAAATCGATCTGTTTATTATGGTAATACCCTTGAATGCTGGCGGTACCGTTATCATCACCTGCATTGATACATGGGGAATTTTCCCGGAGGTGATAGTCATTATTCAGAGCATCAACAAAAAGCGGGTCCTGGTTGATATTTTCAATGCCCGGCCATGTTTCGCCGACATCTGAATAATCTATATGGATGTCCGCGGGGTCGTAGTCCGTATAGACCGGATTATCGGCAAGGATAATGGAATTTGTTATAAAATATTCTATCAATGGATCGGTGGGATTATATTTGTTAAAGGACTGAATTCCGAAATCGCGACAAACAATTGTGGCATGATTTAGAAAGACCCGGGTGCTGTTATGACTCGTTGCCTTGGCGGAGATGCCAATACCATTGTTCACATTCAGGACGTTATCAATTGTAACCAGACCATTAAATACGCTTATACCTTTATCGAAGCAATCACGGAAGATGTAATCCTCAACCAGGACAGTAGCGCCCAATGTATCAAGCCCATCATCATCCGTCTCGGCAAGCACGCCTCGGCGGAGTGTTACCTTTTGTCCGGGACTCTGACTGTGGATATAGATACCGTCGTTGTCGTCCGGCCCAAGCATCTCTGTGATCCAGCTATCCTCGAACAGCAAGGCAGTATTGTTAATCTCAGGTCCCATTACCGACCTGGCCAATTGGCAATTTCGGAATATCAGGTCCGAGTTGGAGGAGGACTGCATGACTTTGCCGTCGTTATCGGTGATAGAGACATAGTCGAAAACGATATTAGAACCCACCGGCCGGATAGCAGGTCCCGAACCCGTATGCCCCTCGCCGGGTGAGCGCCCTGCACGAGTGATATTTGTGTATTGATATATCGACGGCGATGAGTAGTCATGGTGGATTTCTCCCCAGGCCTGAGCGGGGTTATTGGCTGTAAATGTAATCGGTGCCAAGGCAGTACCCAGAGACTTGATTGTTCCTTCCACGTCGATGTCCGTTCCCGCAGAGCCGGAGCTTACACCGTCGAGTAAAATGAGTGTGCCAGGCTGTATCGTCAGAGTGTGGCGGGTTGGTATCTGCAGGTCATCGGTTATATGGATAATGCCGTCCCAGATGGTGGAACTGCCGGCAAGTGTGCCGGAAATGTTTTTGACCGGCTCATTACTCAGGTCGATTAATAATCGGCTGTCTTCGATATCATTAACGTTGGCCGTTAATGTGAAGTCGCCACGGCCTGTAAATGTTACCAGCGCGCTTCCTAAACCATTTCGCAATACAATCCGGTTTGAGGAAATGTTGACGGTAGGATTATCAACAGACAGTGTAGCTGCGGCATCCCATAAGTCACGTTCAATATCGCCGTCCGGGTGCACAACCTCAATTCGGACAAGAATACCGATGCCCGGCAGGTAGCTGTCACGAACCATAAGTTTTGTCTTCAACTCTGATGTAAGGATGTGATTGCTGCTGATCGTCAGTTCGTTTTGTGGGGATTCATCCACGGTATACTGCCGACCGTCAGCCGAGCCGGTCAGTAATAATATAAACAAGGACAAAGAAAGCACTGAGTTTTTTAAAGATATGACTATTTTTAATCTCCATCCATATCGATGCCGGAAGCCCACTATTCATCTATCTGGATTGCCGTTTTGCGAAACAGCCTCCCCAGCTTGCGGGCCCTGGAATCGTGGTTACAGCTTATGTAAACTAACAATATTGTAACATATATATAGTGCCTGAGTCAACTAAAATAGGCCCCCGGGGGACACTCTTTACTCCTAAGGTGGTATAAAAGGTTTTTTAAGATTGAGAATGCCTTGTGTACAGCAGTTACAGCTTGCACAATAATTACCAGGTATGTTATTATCATGGTTAAATAAACAACTTGGTCAAATCAATTACATATAGCAAAAATATTAGTTTGAAATAATTTTCTCCCAACGGGAAGGTGAATAGTCGTGCACAAGTCAAGAGGATTTACACTGATAGAACTGCTTGTTGTAATCTCCATTATT
>CAZWME010000216.1:0-7427 GCA_964634515.1 uncultured Pirellulales bacterium
CGAGGCTGCAAAATCTCCCGGGCTCCAGCTCATGCTCACCCATGTATCCTTAAGGTAGGCACCATCTTTCGGGACGGGGCCTAAGGCATACGGATATCCTTCACCACCTTCCATAGAAGCCAGAAGCTCGGACTCGGACAGCAAGTGGTTATAGATTCGAATGTCATCCATGGTGCCATTGACATACCTGCTCAAGAGCTGTTCATTACCAATAGCAAGTGATGTAGTCGAGGCTTGAGGAGTTCCGGATTCTGTATCCTCAAAAACTAAGCTGCCGTTTTTATATAATCTTCTACCTTGAGCCGCATCATAACTATAAGCAAAATGCGCCCATTCATCCGGTACAATTAATCCAGCGTCACTATTAACATGTGTCCTTGAGCCGCCTTCAAACGTAATTGGAAAATGAAAGCTCCCGTCTTCGAATCCTAATACTTCATAGTTTTCAGCAGCATCGTCACCTTTGATGATAAATCCATTGTAATTCTTATTTTCATTTACTTTGAGCCAGAATGTTATTGTCCACGTGGTAAGGTCCAGACTCGGATCGCTTCCACAATCGAGCCAATCATCAGTACCATCGAATTCCAGGGCACTACCGAAATAGCCGACGACCCACTGCGGCTCGCCATTGAAAATGCCGTCGTTGCCGTTACCACTTGAATCGTTGGCTATTGTGCCGGTGCCCTCGTCAAACCTCCACCAGCCGACAAGCTCAGCTTTAGTCGTGCTCGTAAGAGCCATACTCAGCACTAAAACTAAGGAAACCAAATAAATCAATTTTCTACACATAATTAATCCTCCTTTAAATTAAATATTGGTTGTCGATTGGAATGTAAAAGAATTATCTGCAAAGCACACATCTTGCGTTTCCGGCTCTGCGCATTGCATAACAGCTCCTCCTGTATCGAAATCAAAAGAATTACACCAGCTTCATTAAGTCAAAACCACAGATGCCCGGCAGCGCAGGCACAAACTTCGCTAATGTTATTTCTACCAGATTATCCACCTTCCCGTCAAGGAAAATCCTCACTTGATTAACAATCAACTTTCAGGCAATTAATATTACTAACCCCATCAGGTAACCGAGTAAAAAACGGCCTATACCGAAACAAATCAGTATAGGCCGCAAATTAACTTAAAGTCTGCTATATCCAATATGTAATCTTAATTGCATTCTGAGCCTTATGGTGCCAGTGCATAGAGACGAATATCATCGAAGTATAACATACCCGAACCGCCGGCAGTCGGATTAGCCCTGTTACCAAGGCCAAGTGTGATCGAAGTCACATTGGCAAGGTTCACGCCCTGGTCGGCAAATGCCTGCAAGTCGATATTCCATTCGGTCCAGATAGCTGCTTGCGCCGCGTTTGGATTGTCATTATCGACACCAGCGCTGCCGTTAACAACAACATACATCGGTTCTGCGGCATTGGTCGGGGCGCCTCGGTACCAAATTGTTAAACTGTTTACACCTTTGACTGTCCAGTCACGATTGGAAGTCAAGACAGAAGTCGCCTCTGATTTCCCGACTGCGTTGTCATAGGCCATCGGCATCGACTGCAAACCACTGTGGACAATAGTCTGCTCGGCAATTGGAGGAGGATCATTACCAACGACAGAGCCGTTTAAAGTCGGGTTGTCGTATCCGTCCACCCAGGCCAGATATATCCTGTTGCTACCGGGCTCACCTTCATTAATGTCATTGTAGCTCTCCATATCGTCCACGATAAGGAAACTGGCCGTGGAAAAGCTCCAGACGGGGCCTGTCCAAGGGCTGTCGGCGTTAGCATTATTGACCTCGTCTATCCGCCAGTAGTAAGTGGTATTCCACTCGAGTTGTGCGGGTTCATAGCTCTCGGAACCAAGGTTGCCGCTGCCTTTAAGCTCAAGTGAACTTGCATCGGTACCAAAATAAACTTCATGCGAAGCACCAAATCCAGGTGTCCAGGTCAGAATCGGCGTTTGCGTTATATCCACAGCGCCATTCGCCGGGTCAATAGGCTCAACGGCGCCTTCGGTAGTAAAGCTCCAGACATCACCTTTGTAAGTATTGAAAATATCAGACTCATCGATCCGCCAGTAATAAGTCTTGGCCATTTTCAGTATACCCGGGGTATAATTGATAGTTCCCTGGGGAAGACTTCCGCTGGCATTATTAACTTCATCAAAATTGTCACCGAAGTAAACGTAGTGCAATTTCGCGCCAAAACCATTTATCCATTGAAGCTCCACATCCGGAGCTACAGAGGCTGCGCCATCGGCCGGGTTGGGTAAATAGGCATTCTTGGGGGGAACCGTAAAGCTCCAGACATCGCCTTGATATTTCGTGACACCGTCGGCCTTAACATCATCTATCCGCCAGTAATAAGTTGTGCCTGGAACGAGGCCGTCAGGGAAAGGAAATCCCGGAAAGCCCACAACAAAATTTGTTGAAGCCTGGTTGCCTACAAATGCGTTCTCTGTACCGTCGGCAACATCGTCAAAATTGTCACTGAAGTAAACATCGTGAGAAGCCGCAAAAGCACCCGGCCCCCAGCTCATAGTGCCCCATGTGTCGGGGTGGTAGGATCCATCAGCGGGAGTCGGATTACCAGAAGTCGTTGCAGTATATTCTGCCAGACGTATAAGGTCATCGATGATGGTCGGTGCACCTGAGCGGTCGAATGTCCGAACAAATCCTCGATAATTATCACCCGGTAGAAAATGTTTCACCCAGGCCGCTGCACTTCCGCCGCTGATTGTAGCCAGGGCTGTCATATTCTCAGAAATAGTAGGAGACGTCGGCCGACTTGATTCCCAGGTTTCGGTCATTCCCCACGTAGCTCCTGCATCTGTGATTTCCACTACCTCCAAAGTGTCATTCGGTCCGCTGGAGGCGTTAAATCCCAGTACGCTGGTCGCACCGGCACTGCCCCATGTAACCATAGTGCCATCTGAGCTGCCCTGGTAATAAAAAGGCCAGTCCGAATACCATACCACCTTCCCGCCTGAATCCAGATACCTTCGAATCGTGCAATCGCTTGTCATCGTCTCTGCGACAGTGTCAGGTACGACGTCCCGACAGAACACTACGACGCTTAATTCTTTGTCGGATATGTGACCATCCATCCATGTCTTGAGCTGGTCTGCGTCGAGGATCGTATAACCGGCAGCTTCTAAAGCGTCGCGTATTGCCTCGCCGCCTCCACCCCAGGCCGATGGATATCGCCCGTCCCAGTAGGCAACGCGATCCCATTCCTGACCAAGGGCCTGTACCTCGCATAATCCTAAAACCAACATAAACAGGATTACATAAATCAAATTTTT
This sequence comes from uncultured Pirellulales bacterium, assembly GCA_964634515.1. GTDB lineage: Bacteria > Planctomycetota > Phycisphaerae > Sedimentisphaerales > Anaerobacaceae > NIOZ-UU13. Next base: position 3,310 of record CAZWME010000216.1, read on the forward strand.
AAACATAATAGTCCTCCTTATAAAAGAGTAAAATTACCATGCTTTGGCTACATGCCAAAATCCTGAATTCTCGTGATTGTTTTCAACAGATATTAAAAAACCTCATCTCTTAAAATTGTTAATTTGCTACTTAAGGCGTTTCCAGTTCTGGAGCATACAGACGAATATCATCGAAGTACATCATACCCGAACCGCCGGCAGTTGGATTAGCCCTGTTACCAAGGCCAAGTGTAATCGTATTGACGTTGGTAAGGTTAATACCGAACGCCTGCAGGTCGATTCTCCATTCGGTCCAGGCAGTTACCTGTGCCGCATTAGGATTAGGATTATCGACTCCGCTGGTGCCGTTGAGAACAACATACATCGTCTCGGCGGCGTTGGCCGCATCGCCTATGTACCAGATTACCAGTGTGTCAACGCCGTTCTCGGTCCAGTCACGCGGGTAAGTCAATGTCAGAGTCGCCTCGGATTTACCGACACCGTTGTCATATGCGAAAGGCATCGACTGGTTACCACTGTGAACGATAGCCTGCTCGGCAAATGGAGCATCTAAATGACCAACGGTAGAACCGTTTATTGCCGGATTGTCGAATCCGTCCGGCCAGCCCAGATATATCCTGTTACTGCCCGGCTCACCTTCATTAATGTCATTGTAGCTCTCCATATCGTCCACGATAAGGAAGTTGGCTGTCGTAAAGCTCCAGACGTTGCCCACCCACGGGCTGTCGGGATTGACGGTATTAACCTCGTCGACCCGCCAGTAATACATGCTTTCCCAGGAAAGCTGGCCCGGCACGAAGCTCTCTTCGCCCAGAGTCCTGGCGCCTTTGTACTCGGGTGAGGCCTTTGTGGCATTGGCGAGGGCTTCTGGGTCAGTCCCGAAGTATATCTCGTGAGAGGCTGCCTGAAGTCCCGGCTTCCACTCGAGAGTAGGTGTCTGCTTGACACCTGTAGTAAGATTACACGGTTTTGCACCGTAGGCGTTGAGCGGCTCATATGGAGAAAGATAGGTACCGGCGATGATTATGCGATCCGGGATGCCGGGACCTTGCCAGGCGACCTGGCAGTGGTCGCCGCCGCCGCCTTCTTTCCACAACGCCATTATGTAGTACCTCTCGTCACCGATCAGCGGGATGGGGCTGGACTGCTCCTCGCCGCTATTCCACGCATTTAGGTCCGCCCAACTGCTTTCCTCGGCGACCAGCACGACATTGCTCGAATCGTCGTCGGTGCTCAGCCACAACTCGCCCTGATCATCGGTGTTGAGCCAGAACGTATAGTCACCGGTGTCGGGCACATAGACCCAGGCTTCAATCCGGCCTCCATAGTCGTCGGTATCCGGCCCATTCCACGAGAACCCGGTGATTGTCTCGGTCACGTCGGGATTGTTCGGGAACCGCGGGTTGTTCTTGAGAGTGTTCAGATCGGTACTGCTGATGTTGTTCCAGCGTTCGGCGATGGCTGTGCCCAGCCCGGGGCGTGTTGTTGTGAAACTCCAGATCTCACCGGTGCGTGTGGCTGCTCCATCGAACTGATCAACGCGCCAGTAGTAAGTTGTCTCCGGAGCAAGAATTCCCGGATCGAAGCTCGTCGTGGCAGTGTTCAACTGGCCTTTGTTTGTGTCGCCTGTACCGTTGTTCACGTCTTCTAAACTCCGGCCGAAATACAGGGTCTGCATTTTCGCTTCGAGACCCGACGCCCAGATCAGGATCGCGTCCGTGGCGACAAAACTGGCACCGTCGGAAGGGTATGGCTTATGGGCTTTGCGGAAGGGAACCGAGAAACTCCAGACAGGGCCCTTCCACGGGCTGTTCGGATCGGCATCATTAACTTCATCAACACGCCAGTAATATGTCGTGCCGGGAACAAGACCATCCGGAAAAGGAAATCCTGGAAAGCCGACAACTAAAAACGTCGAAATCTCATTACCTTGAAAGGTATTGCCAGTGCCGTCATTAACATCATCAAAACTCTCACCGAAATAGACGTCATGTGAAACAGCGACATCGCCTGGTGACCAAGTGATAGTTGCCCATGTATCGTTATAAATTGCGCCATCCGCCGGGCTGGGATTGTATGCTGAGAAAATGGCCTGTGGAAGAGGAGGTGGCCCCACGCCCAACCAGATGTGATCGTAATAGACATCTACATCACTGCCAGCGTGGTCAAAACACCAATCTATGTCATCGTTGAAAACTCCGGTTCCACCTACCGTATCACCCGTGTGTTCGTATTCGAAAGTATATGTTTGAGGCTCGGTTGTCAGTTCAATTCCAGTCTGAGTCCAGAATGCCTGCCAGTTATACAGCGTCCGTCCCATTAGCCTCACGGTAATGGTTCTCGGGGCATCCGCTCTGGCCATGAAGCTGATCGTATAGGTTATACCCTGCTCAAGTTTCAAGAATGATTGATAAACCTGTAAAGAGCCCGTTGCGCCGGGAGGCATGGCGACATGTAACGCATTTTCTCCCGACAAGGCTGTTCCCTGAACTACCGACAAACCGGTGAAATTGGCGCTCTCCCACAACCACCAGTTGGTATTCACGTCGCCACCGCCGCCGGTCACAAACGGCTCATTGAACTCCCAGTTGTGAATCTGATTTTGGGCGTTGGCAGCAGTTCCGGGTAGCCATAGCACCAAGATTAAAACAGTGCAGACCGAAGAAATTCTACGCATAAAAGACCTCCTTTGAAAAAAATATTACGTTGTTTATTGAAGTGTAAAAATCTCAACTGCCAGACAAAGATTGTTCGGTAAAACTCAGTGCCTGGCATAGTACTCATCCTCCTCCATCGAAATTTAAAGAATTGCACCCGCTGGATTAACTCAAAGCCAAAGATGCCCGGCAGTGCAGGCGCAAACTTCACTAATATTATCTATACCAAATTATCCAGGTTCCCGTCAAGTAAAAACTGTGCTTTTAGAGGGATTTTGAGTTACTGTTTTTGAGAATTATCGTATGAATCTACTATCAATTTAACATTTAACGACGGGGCAGTCTCAAAATAATCGATATCCTGACTCCGCCGATAGCCAAACCAACAGGCAATAAAAAAGGGGCTTATACTAAGATTCTGCATAAGCCCCGAGTTAATATACAATTGTTCGCCTGAAAAAGGACGAAGACCTTCTATTGGGGAGATCCGGTAAGCTGTATGTTGTCGATAGCCCACCACCAGTCATTTCCGGCTTCGAATAAACCGAACGTCAAAACAACGCTCGTCGCTCCCGGGGGAATCTCCAAATCGACCGTGATGGTTTCATTGGTTGAGTTGTCGTCCTTAAAGTTAGGACTAGTTCCATCCGATTCCCACAGGAGTATCTCGACAGGGTCCTGGTCGTTGAAGAAAGCTGTTATGTTCCCAGTCTGGTGATAGTCACCGTCATATTCCGGACGCCAGCTCGAATCGAACTTGAGCTGCATTGTACCGGCCTGAACTTCGGAGATATCAATTACAGGCGTACTCATGAAGGTCTTGTACCAGCCTTCAGATGCCGAGTCTGTATGAGCGGAATCGTCCCACTCATCCGGGTCGGCCACAGCAACGGCGCCCTGGGCTAATGTGAATTCCGTACGTCTTTGATCACCGGCTGCCTGGATCCACCATTCCTTGTCAGCGATGGCCCAACCGGCCCAATCGGCTACACCGTCAGTATCCGGATTACCTATTCCTGGAATACCACTTTCGTCAATAAACCAGCCTTCCGGCGGAGTGTCCGTCCAGACATCCGGGGTACCTGCGGATTCCTCCGGGCTTGCACCTAAGACCACATTCTCGAAATCTTCCAGGAACGGCAGAGGTCGTCTTAAGACCGGATGTGCAGTTTTACCCAAACGAATGTCATCGATATACACTGTACCTGAACCGCCGCTTTCCGTGCTATTCTTATCACCGAAGCCAATTGCGATTTTGTTGACATTGGTAAGGTCCACACCCTGATCTGCAATCGCCTGCAGATCGATATTCCACACGTTCCAGATGGGTATCTGCGATGCATTTGGATTTTCGCGATAGATCGGAGAACTACCGTTTAGAGTGACATACATCGGCTCAGCAGCGTTAGCCGGCTTACCCCAAAACGAAAGCGTCAGTGTGTTCACATCTTTCACCGTCCA
>CAZWME010000217.1:0-7394 GCA_964634515.1 uncultured Pirellulales bacterium
GCGACGGGCGTGCATGAGAGCTTTGTTTACTGTCTTTTCCTGGCTCTGTGTGGTTTGATATTAGCGGTCAATCTGCCCCTTGTTGGCGGGCTGATGATATTCAGTTTAATTACGTGCCCTGCGGCGGCGGCGTATCAAATATGTACGGGACACAGGTCCGTTATTATTGCCTCGACGCTCTTCGGGATGGCCAGTGCAGTGATTGGCTTCTTGGTTTCGTATTATCTTGATCTACCCACGGGCGCGTGCATTGTTATTGTTAGCGCAGCTGTTTTTGCTGTTTCGGCCTCGTATAGGGCTTTAAGGTGTCAACGTAACTGACCGGTTTTTGCTGTCATTTTCTCGCTGCTCTCCAAAACAGGGCTGCACATCAGAATGCCGGAACGTAACCGTTTCACCGGGGAGGCGGGGACCATGGCGTCAGGAGAGAAAATGAGATGGAATTTTCAGAAGGACACGGCCCTAAACGGCCGGCACATTCACAAGCACCATCGACCGGGGATGCAGTCCGAGACGATGATGCCTACAAACAGGGCCAGGAGCCTGAGGATTGGTGGGGCCAGATAAAACGTATGCACGGACACGTCGGCCCTTGGAACGTTTTGGGATGGCGAATCGGCAAAGCGGCCCTATGCGAGTTCGAGACGAAATGGGGCCGCCACGAGCTTGATATTATCTGTTATGTTCCCATCAAAACGCCGTATTCCTGTATGGCTGATGGCCTGATAATCGGTTCTGGCAACACTATGGGCTGGCTCGACATCCGCTTGGCGGAGGTTGTGTCGCTGGACTTCATACACGTGTGCATCCGACGAAAGGATGGCAAAGGACCTGTCCTGGTCTTTAGGCCCCGCCGAGAGTACCTCGGGCACATAGACGCCCCGAAGCCGGAGGACTTGGAGAAGCTGTCAAGAGAATGCAGTACAATGGAACAGAGTGATGTGTTCGAAATCCAGCGGGTCACGGCATCGAAAAATCAAAAGTGACCGGGAAGACCTGCGACGTCGCCACGTCATGACTGCCGTTGTCTCTTCTCTTCTTTACAAGGTGTGTCTGTTTTTCCTCGGCAACAGTTCAATGTGACTTGATCTCATCGAGCGATTGATTCAGGCGAAATCTGCTTAACTATTTTCGATCATTTTTCTTGATGTGGTAGCACATATTTGCTATCTGTATGCCCAGACTTAAGCAATGAATATTCGTTCTTTTTGAGGAATACTTTATGAACGCTGAACTCAGCGCCCTTGTTATTACCGCCGCTTCAATCGGCTTTTTGCATACTGTACTGGGCCCGGACCACTATCTCCCTTTTATTATGATGTCGTGGGCTCGAAAATGGTCGCGAACAAAAACCATTGTCATAACCTTCCTGTGCGGCCTCGGTCATATAGCAAGCTCGATTGTGCTCGGTATGATAGGCGTCTCGCTGGGTCTGGCCGTAAAAAAGCTGGAGCTTATCGAATCGTCCCGGGGCAATATTGCCGCTTGGCTGCTCATCGCTTTCGGACTGGCATATCTTGTCTGGGGATTGCGGCGGGCATATAAGAACAAGCCCCATGTGCATACTCACATTCACACAGGCGCCAATGAACATCAGCACCCGCATGACCATCACTCCGAGCACAGTCATGTCCACAATGGCGCAGACCGTTCGAGCTTCACGCCCTGGGCCTTATTTGCCATTTTTGTTTTTGGGCCGTGTGAGCCTTTGATTCCCATACTTATGTATCCTGCGGCGAAAATAGGTTTCTTCGGCGTCCTCATGGTCGTCCTTGTGTTCGGAACGGCGACCATTGCCACTATGTTGGGGGCGGTTCTTCTTGCGAGTTCCGGCGTGAATTTCCTGCCTCTGGCCAAAGTGCAGCGCTTTTCTCACGTTATAGCCGGAGCCACGATATGTCTGTGCGGTCTGGCGATTCAGTTTTTGGGGTTGTGAGTGCCGGGGCACGATATAAGAAACTTTTTAAAATTTCTTGCAGCAATCCCGAACACTTCTTAAAATTACATTTTCCGATTTGAAAATAGAGAGGAAAAACTATGTTAGCGAGACTACATAGCGTTACACTTGAGGGTATCGAAGGGATAATCTGTGAGGTCGAGGTTGACGTCGCCCGCGGCGGCTTTGAGAAGTCTATTATCGTCGGCCTGCCCGATGCCGCAGTGAAGGAAAGTATCGAGCGGGTCAGAAGCGCAATTATCAACAGCGGCTACAGCCATCCCAAAACAGCATCGTTAATAAATCTGGCCCCGGCTGATGTGAAAAAGGCCGGGCCCGCCTTCGATTTGCCTATCGCTCTTGGTATGCTAATCGGTCAGGGGGCTGTGGTAAGTTCGGCACTTAATAATACCATTATCGTCGGCGAACTGGCTCTGGACGGCAGGGTAAGGCCGGTCAACGGCGTATTGTCTATGGCCATGACCGCCGCTTCGAACGGCTTTAACCAGATGATTGTCCCTCTGGAGAATGCCCAGGAAGCCGCGGTGGTTTCAGATATTGAGGTCTTTGGCGTCGGCTCACTCGCTCAAGCGGCGGGTTTTCTTTCTGGCCAGTTGGAGCTGGAGACGACAACTGTTAATATCGATGAGCTTTTTAACGTATCGTTCAATTACGAGGTTGATTTTTCGGATGTCAAGGGCCAGGAAAACGTCAAGCGCGCACTGACGGTTGCGGCCGCTGGTGGCCATAACATTATGATGATAGGCCCCCCCGGCGCGGGAAAGACTATGCTGGCCCAGAGACTTACGACGATTCTGCCGCCTTTGAGCCTGGAAGAGTCCCTTGAGACCACCCGTGTCTATTCCTCGGTCGGCCTGCTGGGTAAGAACAAGTCACTGCTGGCCACCCGTCCGATACGAATGCCGCACCACTCGGCGAGCGGCCCGGCCCTGATAGGCGGAGGGACGATGCCCCGCCCGGGCGAATTGTCGTTAGCGCATTTCGGGCTTTTGTTTCTGGATGAATTTGTCGAATTTCCGCGTCACGTCCTTGAGATGATTCGCCAGCCGCTCGAAGACGGTTTCGTTATCGTATCGCGCGCGAAAAAGACCATCCGGTTTCCAGCCCGGTTCATGCTGGTTGCAGCCATGAATCCCTGTCCGTGCGGCTATTTCGGAAGCAATGCAAGGAGATGCAAGTGTACGCCGGGCCAGATTGCCCGCTATCTCTCCAAGGTCTCCGGCCCTCTGGTGGACAGGATTGATATTCATATCGATGTCCCTGCCATAAGTTTCAGAAAGCTCCGCTCTAAAGCCAGCCGCCTCGACTCGGTGGCAATGAGGCTCGATGTCATCACCGCAAGAGGAGTTCAGACAGACCGTTTCGGAAATGGAGCTGTTTTGACCAACGCGGAAATGACCCATAAACAGGTGGAAAAATTCTGCACTCTCGATTCGGCAAGTGAGCTAATCCTAAAACAGGCGATGATAGAGTTCGGCCTCAGCGCCCGCGCCCACGATAAGGTCTGCAAAGTAGCCCGAACAATAGCCGACCTCGCCGGCGCCGAACAAATCCAGCCCGAGCACATCGCAGAAGCCGTCAGCTACAGAAAATTAGACAGAAAATTATAATTAATTTTAATCTGGGATGTTATGCGGAAACCATATGAAAGCAGTTGGATGTAAAAATGAAAAATAAAAAACATTATATAATTATTACAATCTTACATTTGATCTTTTTGATTAGCATCGTGATTTTCCTAATCAGGGAAAGTGCTATATTGCAGCTCATATCCATGCTTGCAATCTTAATGTTCCTGGCTCTTTTTATAACAAATATATCGTGGCTCATCAGAAAGTGGAAATCGGAAAAATGGTTGTCCTTATATCCCATTGTATTATGGATCATTATTCTCCTTGCAACTCCTTTCATTGCCGTCTTTTCTGCAAAAAAGTCATTTGAATATAATCTTCCAAAATTTCAGGTAATCGTTGAAGAACTCAAAAAAGAACCACATGAGACTGGAGAAAGAAAGCGAAGTGATAAAAATGTTGGTAGGGGCATTGATTCATGGTATGAAGACGATATTTTTATTGCCCAGATATGGTGGGGTAGCGGATTCCCTCTTAAGCATACCTGTTATGTTTACGTGTCCTCAGGAGATATTGAAAAGATAGAATATTTCACGAAAAATTTTTATGGAAGAATACGGCTTAATCAGTATTGGTTCAGCGTTTCTGACTGAACTCATTTCTTAACAACATCAAACTCGCTCCTACATCATACCTTCGTCTTACAAATAATTGCAACATTCAAAGCAATAAAGGAAGTCTAAAATTCTCCTTATTTATATGGTTTCTGTTATTGGTTTGCATGCGGATATAGATATGCCGGTTTTTATCAACCACCACGGTGGGGTGTATAAAGGTTCTTTTGCTTTTCTTCCTTAACCTGGTGGTCGGTTATACCGATAAAAACGTCTGAAAGGCAAAGAGTATAGCAGGCAAAATTAGAAATAAGGAAATGAGATATATGGTTTCTGACGTAATCAGATCGATTGACAAAGTGCTGAAAACAGATGGAAATGAAGCTAAGACTAATCGGCAAACTCAAATCTTACTAATCATAATTTCGTTGGTTTTAGTGCAATTGTCAGGATGTTCCCCCGCACCTTCCTCGCCGTTAACACAAATTGAGAGGGAGCCTCCGGGTTTTCCTCAGATACGTTTGGATGAAAATATCTGTCCCTCGCAAAGACTATATAATTTTTTGAAACAGGCTGGTAAAGGAAAAATCGGCCCTCACGCACGCGCTGATTATATGATTACCAGGCTCGATTTTGATTTTGATATAAAGATGAGTTTTCAGAAGGCCTCTTACAGATTGTATTGTGAGGTTTCTGATAATTACAATCAAACAGTTATCGAAACCTTCGCAAATAGGATAGTGAAAGGTCGCTTTGAACCTGGTACTGACTATCGTGATACGGCATCAACCCGGAAGTACGAAGAGTTCATCGCTAAAGATGCTGCAATTCAATTAATGAACGACCTCTACAAAAAGATACCGACTGTAGTAGCCGCTCAACCTTAACGAAAGTGAAAATGGACCGAAGAGGCAGGGCGTAGAGCCAGAGAATAGAGATAAAGAATAATCAAATACAACACCTAATCCCCCTATATTCCACCACGAAAAACTGCTCTAAACACGACTCAAATCGCAGAAGTCTGGCAAACTCGTAGCGAGAAAAGAATAAAATTCTCATTTTTCCCCCATTTTGTTCTTGATTACTTGGATTTAGAATGGATGATATCTAATTGAAAAGCCATACCTCGATATTTCATCTGATGTAAAGTACGTCACGAGTTTTATGCGTCAAATGCGCCCAACGAAAGGGATTACGGAAACCATACAATCAATAGTTATGTGGCTCAGAAAGTAGAACTTTCAACATCAACACACAAAGGGAGTAGTATAAAATGGCAATCAAAATCTTCATTAGTCATCGTCATAGTGACAAGGAAATTGCAGATGTTTTTACGAAGCACCTCATATACTGGGGCCTCGCCCGGGATGAAATATTTCAGTCATCCTCAGCGGGGTATGGGCCTGAGAAAGGCCGAACCCTGACAGAACAGCTTAAAAAAGCCGTTCACGAGTCGAAGGTGGTCTTTCTGATCTACACTTTTGAAGAAGCAGACTGGTCCTATTGTATGTGGGAAGCTGGCCTTGCAGAAGGAGTCGAATCAACAAACGTCATAGTTATTCAATGCAAGCTTGACACTCCCAAGTTATTCAGAGACAAGGTAAATGTTAAACTTGAACAGGAAGACATTCGAGCTCTTGTCAAGGATTTTCATACGAAACAAGATTTCTTCCCCGGGCAACCTCCTTACAGGAAAGGCTTTGACGACCAAGCTCTGGTGAAAAGAAGCGATGATCTGTATGAAGAGCTGATCAAAGTAATCCCACCTGGAGAGTACCAACCCAGATATAGATGGGATTTTCTTGTATTAGAACTTTCGGCCGAGGCAACAAAAAGACTAAAAGAAGGTGATGATAACCAATCAGTCGATATAGTAAAGAATGAAGGCATAGTAAGAGAAACGTGGGGAGATGCGTTGAAACACTTTGGATTTGTTAACCGAGAACCTGGACTCCGCTTCGGCATCTTGGCCCTACGTTGGAAAGAAAACTTTGGCGAAGAATCGGATACATGGATAGAGCAGATATGTGCTGAAATAAAGAGAGCGGCAGAAAATAGGCAGGCCGAATCCAATTGGGAAAAAATGAGAAGTATCTTTCATAGGGATTGGTACTTTTATCCAGTACTCAATCTTGCACATATGCATCCTGATGGTGGGATGGATCTGCATATATATCTTTACCGAGTTCCTGAATGATGAGTTGACGGATTTATCAATGACTGTCTTGCAAACTAGGAATAGTCAACTATTAATGTTTGGGGACAGTGCAACAAATGACAGGTTGCAGTTACTGAGCGAACTTAAATGAGAGAAGTGGATTGTAATTCTCCGGTCTCCAATTCCCTTACAAAAAATAGGCATATTATCAAACTGCTAAAAAAAACATTATTATAAAAGATACTTTGTGAATGCGTACACATGCACAAAGTCCTTGACTTGGCCCTGTATTTTACTGAAAAGTAAAGGGAGCCTGCTCTAAAGATGTTTTTCAACGATGTCCAGCGTTTCTTCGATTTCTTCAGTGGAACCGAAACCTAATGCAACAAGGTCGTTTTCTTTAATGTTTTCCAATACAAATGGAATACCTTCACAGGGAGGAATACGTCCAGATGCCAATGCCTTCATAATTATAAAAGGTTTAGGAATGCTCTGAATAAGTTGAATTCTATCTTCTACGGTTTCTTTTCCATCATATCCGGGATATACAACACCAGCCGAATTTAATGGAAAAAGATAAAAATCAATTCCGTAATTTATCTTTTCACATAGTTCAACTGTTGATACTTTATGAGTTGATATTCCCGCTATCAAATTATTCTCATGAATTCGATTTATAAGTGGCTTCAATCCCTTTATCTCACCAGCTTGTGGTGGCCTATCGGCAAACTGGGAATGAATCACACACGCATCAGCTTTAATATCAAGTAAAAATTGCAATTTCTTTTGATGTGTTTTCAAGCCGGAAGTCTCATCTATACGAGTTGTCCCGATATATTTTATTTCTGTCTCCGATTGAAGTGTTGAGACAATTCTCCATATCCGCTCATTCGCACTGGATTCAACCGCGTTAATTCCTTTTGAAAGACAAACTCTAATCGTCTTTAGAATGTATTCATCATCAAAACGAGCAAGATATTCTTTATTCTTGGCTTCGCTGAAGTGTGAATGACCATAAAATGGATTCGAACCGCAAATTATTTTAGAGAATTTCTTATCTTCAATATCAATGAACTTCACTATCTTCTCCTTAA
>CAZWME010000218.1:0-7362 GCA_964634515.1 uncultured Pirellulales bacterium
GGAGGGTATAATGAACAATATACTTATGCTCAGGACTATGATTTGTGGTTACGGTTATCTGAAGTTGGGCTGATTCGAAATCTGGATGAATATTTATATCTGTTAAGGTCATGGCCGGGAAATATTACCACCATAAAATTCAAAGAGCAAACTGAATTTGCCGAACTTGCAATAAGTCAGGCTTTGCAGCGCAGATATGGCAACGGCCCTATTGATCGTGAGGTATCCTATGGCTTTGTAAAAAGGGCAATCACGTGGTTTAACCTCAGAGAGTATGTAAACTGTATAAACACACTTAACAACACGCAAAAAATGGCACCCAATATCACAAAGAGGTTTAAGGGTTATGACCTTTTATTGGCTTTGGCTTATTTTGCAATTGGCAGAGAGCAGCAGTGCTTAACTTGTCTAAGAAGAGAAATACAGAATCACAACAACCCGGCTGCAGGAAAGTTTCTTTCTGATTATTTTGAAAAAAACCTGAGGATGGACGTACAAAATTGGTGTTCGCAAAACAGCAGGCATTATAACCTTCAACTGGTTGATCTGGAGAAAGAAAGTTGCCAACAACGGCAAAACAATAATATTTCCGAGCCTTACGTTTCTAAACAACAAAGCGAGCAGAAAGGTATCCGGCAAAGCTTGGACAAGCTGGGGGTATTGTATCAGGACAAAGGTGAAACTGCACGGGCACGCAGCAACTTAGAGAAAATTTTAAGTATCAGGCCTGATTTTGGCTGGGCAAAAGATATGCTGCCGGACGCTGCTCGACAAAGCAGCAGCACTGAAATTCAAAGCGGCAGACAGAAAATCCTGTTTTACTTCGATAGAATAGGTAACCTCAACGAGACCAGCCCTGCCGGAACGGTAATAGCGGTACTAAACTTTGCAAGAGCGTTACAAAGCAGTAATCCTGACATAAAGGTTCATATCACCGGCGACCTCGTACGGTACCTGGAGAAGTATGAGTCTTTCCAGGTTGTTCCGCTGCCAAATGCCGAAGAAAGAGGTAAGTTTCTCACAGACTACGATGTCGTTTTCTTTGCGACGCACGTAGGATATTTCAAAGGTCTGATCAAGCCTTCCGGACAGATTTGGGTGCTTTGGCAACACTGCTGGGAAGCTGATGACAAGGTAACATTGTCTCACAGCAGCGATTTTGATACAGTGATTTGTCTGTCTGAATTGCACAGAGCCTCACTCCGTGAACAGCATATTGGGGATGAAAAGCTAATCACTATTCCCAACTTAATTGACACCAATGTATATTCACCCGGATATATCCACAGGAACAATCACTCTATTATGTTTGCAGGGGGGCTTCACCCACATAAATGTATTCACATTCTGCTGGATGCCTTCCGATTAGTCCGTCAACAGGTGCAAGACGCGGGACTACATATTTATGGCGATGGGCAGATGTGGCGTGGCGGGGATGATTATGGAAACTACCTCAAGGGTTTAAAACCAGAAAGTACGTATTTCCACGGCTATGTTGAAAACAAGGATATGCCACAAATCTATTCAAAACACAGCATATTATGCCTGCCATCAAAGCTTGAAACTTTTCCGATGGTCATTGTTGAGGCGCAAGCCTGTGGATGTTTCCCGGTGGTACATAATGTCGGAGGTGTCGCTGCCACCTTAGTTGACGGACAAACAGGTCTGTTATATTCGCCCAACACCCCTGAAAAACTCGCAGAAACTATAATAAAGGCTATTAAAATACTTGACGCCGATACATCCATCCGGCAAACAGCAATAAATTTTATACGTAAAACACTCAGCATCAATAACGCAACAGAATATATTTCAGAACTATGGGACAAAATCACTGTAGCGAAGAAATTTAATGCTATTAAGACATCGTTTGAAGCTAATGATATTGAACAGGCAGAATCAGACTGTAAAAAATTACTGCAAAAGAACCCCAACCACCCGGACATACAATTAATGCATGCAATGATTATGCTGCGGCGGGGAAATGAGCAGAAAGCTAATTCCATAATTGTAAAACTGCTGGAAAACTTCCCTAAACACCTCAGGGCACTGAATGATTTAGGGCTCATAGCGATGAAAGCCGGAGACATTAAAAAGGCCCTTAGATATTTCACCAAGGCATATAAATTCAATCCATGGGACAAGAAAACTGTCATTAACAGCTATACCATATTGAAAATATCCGGATTATATAAAGACGCAAAAATTCTTCTCTCAAATTATTCGGCAAATGTCGGCGAAGATGCCCAAATACTTCAGTTGTTCAGGGAAGCTGGTGATCTTATCGCGAATACAGCTACAGGAACTAATGTTGTATCTCAAGAGGTATTAGATAACAGGCAGGATGTACATTGTCAGAAAAGTACGAGCACGCCGTTAGTCAGCATAATAATGCCCGCTTATAATAGTGCCGACTATATTGGGCAAGCAATTGAAAGCATCCTGTCTCAGGACTATCAAAATTTCGAGTTGATAATTACAGACGACGGCTCTACCGACAACACTAAGGAGGTAATTCAGCAGTACAATGACGGGCGAATCAGGTACCTCTACCAGAAAAATAACGGCGTCTCCAGCGCGCGAAACCTTGCTATAAAAAAAGCCAAAGGGCATTATATTATGCCCCTGGATGCAGATGATATGATGACGCCGGACTTCGTAACCAGTCACCTGGCGGAATTTGAAAAACATCCCGACGTTGACCTTGTATATTCCGATGTTTTGCTGATTGACGAAAACAGTACTCCCATAAGGATAATGAACAAACCCGAATATCAGGACCGCAGGTATCTGATTAGAGACCTATTCCTTGCGGGACATCCGATAGTGCCGTTCAGACTCGGCATAAGAAGAAGTGTTTTCGAGAAAATAGGTTTTTACGATGAGGACCTGCTTATTGGTGAAGACTACGATATGATGCGGCGTTTCGTACAAGCCCGCCTCAAGCCACATCATCTTAGCAAGCCACTGCACCTAAGAAGAATGCGCACTGACAGTCTTTCAGAAAGTTTCTCCGTTCAAAAGGTAAAATGTCATTTTGAGGTCATAAGGCGATTTACTGATACGTTCACATACGATGAACTCTTCCCGGATGTTGCCTGGGACAAGATAGCACCCGGTATGAGGCAGTTACATGCTAAATGTCTCACTGCCGGGACTTATCTTGCATTAGGGCAGGCGTATATAAAGTCAAATGCTCTTGAATATTCAAGAACAGCTTTCGACCGGGCCTGTTCCGAGCTAAATGATTGCATAAAAATGGACCCGAAAAACCAGGGCATACAGCAGCTATTGCAAAAGTCTAAACGCATACGAGCCAGATACACAAAGGCGGCACAGCAAGCTGTAGCCATATAAATGCAAATATAGTAAGTAAATACACGATAAATGGTTAAGAAAAAAGCGTTTTTGAACGATAATAATTCATGTGTGGCTACGGAGTGTCAGCCTTATTGTACATTTTCGTGAAGAGAAGATATAAAAATTTAAACGAAAGGTAGGCAAAGATGTCAACTTTACGTCTTCCAGGACTTTTTACAGGAATAGATACAGGTACGCTCATCGAGCAAATGATGGCTATTGAGCGTCGTTCACTAAACGTTTACGAAGAGCGCAAAAGTACGTGGCAAGAGAGACAGGATGCCCTGAGCACTCTGGAAACCAAACTCAGTAACCTGAGAAATTCTGTCCGTGCTCTTTCCGATGCCGACGCTCTTCGCTCTTTTTCAACATCCTCCAGTGATACCGACAAAGTGACTGCCGACGCATCCTATAACGCTTTCGAAGGCAATCACACAGTCGTAATCAACCAGTTAGCAACCTCTGAAAGGTGGATTCACTCAACCGGTAAAGAATACGCCGAGGATTATGTGGGAACCGGCACTTTTATTTACTCATATAACAATAAAGAAACATCCATAACAACCACAGCTACCACAACCCTGACAGAACTGGTCGGCTTAATCAATAACGATGCAAACAATCCCGGCGTTACAGCCAGCCTGTTATATTATAATGATGCCTATCACCTCGTCCTGAATGGCAATGATGCCGGCTCGGATTATAGAATCTCCATCAACGCCAGCAGCACAGAAGTATGGCAAGCTGATAATGCGTTTACGGTTAGCAGCGACAATGCGACGCTAAGTTCAAAAATCATAACACTCGACCAGTTCAGTGGAACGCCTGATGATGACGATGTTATTGAAATAAACGGCACAGACCATAATGGAAATGCCATCGCTCAGGTAAATCTTAGCATTAACGACAATACCAAAATAAGCCATCTTATTGATGAGATTAATGATGCTTTTGACGGAATAGCCAAGGCGACTCTTGAAAACGGGAAAATTGTCTTAACTGATAAGGCCGCTGGAGCAAGCAGCCTTTCTATTACTTTGACATACAACCATGGGGGTGATAGCAGTTCGAACCTTACTCTGCCTACCATGGCCTTTTCAGAAGAAGGTGAAAACACAACGGCAGACCTTGCAAATTTCGCCACTTCGGACTTCACTCAAACACAAACAGCTCAGAATTCGCTGATTAAAGTTGATGGTTATCCTTCAGATTCAACGGCGACTTCGGAATTGCAGACAATGAGCCGCGCTTCGAGTCCGACCGAAGGCACTTACACCTTAACTTATGAAGGACAAACAACGTCCGTCCTTGCTTACAATGCCGACACCGACACTATTAAAGCTGCGCTCGAGGCTTTATCAACCGTTAATACCGGTGATATAACGGTCGGCGGAGGCGCCAACGGCTTAGCCGATGG
This sequence comes from uncultured Pirellulales bacterium, assembly GCA_964634515.1. Classification (GTDB taxonomy): domain Bacteria; phylum Planctomycetota; class Phycisphaerae; order Sedimentisphaerales; family Anaerobacaceae; genus NIOZ-UU13. The sequence continues at coordinate 4,778 of CAZWME010000218.1, forward strand.
TGACATAACATTTACATTCAGCAATAACCTGGGAGACGTCAGCATGATTTATGCCGACGGCAGCAACCTTGCGGCCGCTGGTGATCCTACTGTTGCCGAAACAACAAAGGGCGTCGCAGCTTACATCAGTAGAAGCTCCAACACGGTAGATGACGTTATTTACGGCGTAGCACTGCATCTGCATGATACAACCGATACCAATGGAGAGGAGCTAACTTTAACCCGAGATATCCAGTCAGTAAAAGATAAAATAACCAAAATGGTTGATGGCTATAATTTTGCCATCGAATTTATTAAGGAAAAGACCGGTTATAATGATGTTCTAAAAACTGCCGGTCTCTTGATGGGTGATTATGTCGTTTCGATTATTAAGCAGCAAATTCGTTCACCTCTTATCACCCAAACTAATGGATTTATAGAAGATATCGACACGTTCCTGACACCGGGTCATCTCGGCTTAAATCTCGATAGAGAAGGATTATTGAGTTTTGACACAAATGTCTTCGATGAAGCAATAGCTGAAGATTATATGGGTGTGCTGGCCTTAATCGGAGCGAATAAGACCGGCAGCAGCGATAGTAGTGCTATCGAATTTTACGACGCGCACAGCGATTATACCACAGCAGGCGGCTACAGGGTCAAAGTTACGTATGATGCAAGTGGTAACATCGACACGGCTTCGATAAAGCTTTCAAGCGAAAATGATTCTCAGTATCGGGCGGCAACAATCAGTGGCAATATTATTACCGGAGACAGCACTTTCGATAAAAATAGTAATCCCGTATATCCTGAACACAGCCTCCAACTCACCGCCCCTACCACGGGCACACCCAGCAGCACTATTTACGCTACAGTCAGAGTAAAACAAGGTTTTACCGGTGCAATAGAGGAGGTGCTGGATAATATGCTCAAGGTAACAACCGGATCAATCCAAATCGATCAGAAACATGTGGACAACCAAATAGAAGCTCTACAGGATAAAATTGACAGAGAAGAAGCTCTCCTTATTAAAAGAGAAGACAGATTGGTAGCTCGATTCGCCCGTCTTGAGAAAAATCTGGCTTTGATACAACGACAGATGAGTTCATTAAGCCTCGGAGCGTAATATAAGAGCAGCAGCGTAATGTGAATTTTCATCCGGTGTGTAATTGAGACCAACACCAAAATACGTTTTGTCAGGTCCGAGCATTTGCTTTCCTGCGGCGTAAACGATAAATCATAGCCAACACTTCTGCTATGGCCACGTACAAAGTCTCGGGGACCGGATCACCGAGCTTGACCGTTGAATATATTGTTCTGGCCAACTCCGGCCTCCTTATAATAGGCACACCGTAAGCCCGGGCAATTTCCCTGATTTTCTCCGCCAAATGGTCTGCTCCTTTAGCAACTACCACGGGCGATTCCATGGTTTCGGCATCATAACGCAGCGCTACAGCTACATGTGTCGGGTTGACAAGAACCACATTTGCTTTGGGCACTTCCTGCATCATCCTCTTAAGGACCGCCTGGAACTGTAGCTTCCGGATTTTACTTTTAACCTCAGGCGAACCCATTGTATCCCTGAGCTCTTCTTTGACTTCCTGCTTAGTCATCTTCAGCTCCTGGATGTATTTCCATTTCTGGTAGTAAGCATCAGCAATACCCATAATCAACAATACGATGCCAATACGTATCATCAGGCCAAGTATTATCTTTGCGATAACTACGAGTATCTGCGCAGACCAGGCCCATCGAAGGGTAGCGAGCATATTGAGCCTGCTTCTAAGATAGAACCAAACGATGAGTGAAATAAAAAGCAGTTTTAGAACGGATAATAAGAACTTCACCAGAGAACGTGCGTTTACCAGTTTCTGTAATCCTGTGATCGGATTTAATTGGTTAAATTTAAATTCTATTGCCCCCGGCGAATAATTTAATCCGCTAATAGCGACGCTGGCTATAAAAGATCCCGCAGCAAGTGCCGCTAAAATGGGGAAGATAACAAGTGCCATATCGACAGTTTTTCTATTAATAAAATCCAGAAATCCACTGCTGTTTGCAAAAATGCCATTTTCGCACGACATCCCCTGCCTAATTTGTACCATAAACCATTGCAGCAGTTTGGGAGCCAACACAGCAACCATTGCCACCAACACCAGTAATGTTACGATCGATGTCAGTTCCTGGCTCTGTGGTACCTGCCCTTTGCCTCTGGCTTTCGACAATCTTCTGCTTGTTGGCTGCTCTGTCTTTTGAGCAGATTGCTCTGGCATAATATGTTCCCTATTTTATTTTATAAGGGTAGTAGTTTGCCCATCCAATCAGCGAATTCGGCCACAAACGTATTAATAAATGGCAAAAATATCGCCACCATCAATAAACCCAGACCTACACGCATCGGCAAACTGATAAATAAAATGTTCATTTCCGGAACCATACGTGCAAAGACAGCCAATACAACCATTAACACCAAAAACGCTGCCAATATCGGTGCGGACAATTTAAGGCCGGCCATTAACAGTGTAGAACCAGCCTTAATTATACCGCTGGTCAAAACCGATATTGTCGGGATACTGCCGGCAGGAAACGCCTCGTAACTTCTCGAT
>CAZWME010000219.1:0-7337 GCA_964634515.1 uncultured Pirellulales bacterium
ACGGGCAAAGTATCCCCCATTAGAGCGAGGAATATGTGTGGCCTCAAACAGTCCGCTTTCGGTAAGCACGGGTTCGGCAGTTAGCTGTACTTTTTGGCCCTGGGATTCACACACTTCTATGGCAACAGAAACATTATCCATAGATTCAAAATCTTTATTACGAGCATAAACCTGAAGCATAACCGGCTGATTTATTTTTTCCGGCTTGTGCGCCGCCTTAAGAGATATCCGGTCGGGTACATCAGCAACCAGCCACCGCAATGTTTGTCTCCAGAATTTATTCATATCTTCATGCATTTGTGGCTGTTTCATACCCCATCGCCATATATCACCGATAGTCAATGCTGCGACACGCCCATTGCCATATCTCTGTATAACCAAAGCCGGGATCTGCCTATCCGGTTCGTTGCCAACAGTAGCAATTACTCTGGCGCCCGGCTTAACCGCCCGTGTACAATTGAGCACACGAAACGCCGGCATCTTCAAGAGCCGCCGTATTTCATCCTGCTCATTGTCACATAATCTGGCCCATGGCTGGAGCAAGCCTTCGCGAGTCAGATTCATATATGCCTGGTTTACTATTTCCTGCCGGGCCATCAGGTCCAGATAGACAGGTAGAATATGACCTATAGGTGTGCGATGAAAGTTGCCCTTCTGGAATGATTCTTTTCCGCCGAGCATTAAGAAACCGCCGCCGCGCCCGGAAACAAATTCCTGAAGAAGCTCCATTTGGTCATAAGAGAAGAATTCCGCTTCGACGTCATCGAGTATGACTGCATGATAACCGAATAATTCTTCTTTCGTTTTGGGAAATCCATCACGAAGCTCATCCTTGTCACGGGTATTAAGGCGCACAAGAACAGGCTGGTCGTACTCTTCGGTTTCTTCCTTATCTTTATTGTCAAATCCACGGTACAGTGGATTACTCACCTCACCTGCGCGTCCCCGCCAATCATACTTCGGTTCCCTTCTTGCTACCCGAAGAAGCCCCACAAGCTGCACCTGCTCATCTTCACTGATTGCCCGCTGGAGAAACTTATATTCCCAGTTCGGCCTGCCGGTAACATACAGAATGCGATACGGCCCCTCGCCGCGATCAACGACAACTGTACGTTTATTGTTGGCCAGTGTCGCTTCCGATGGTTCTTTATCCTGTTCCGGGATTCCATCGGGCAGGATTTCTTCTGTTACGTTAAGATTATAAAATAAAACACCTGTCTTTTCCGGACGCAAACGAAAACGGAATGCCTGTTTCTCATCGTCCTTCGAGATGTTGTGTGTTTGCCGCTCCACAAGCTTACCTGAGTTTTCGAGCAAATCCACTGTAACCGTTTTTCCGGTATAACCAGTTGCCTCAACGTCGGCCTGAATCATCACCGGAGCATCTTCGAAAGAAGTCTGGCTAACAGAGACATTAGTCAGGGAGATGTCTTTTTGTGGTTTCGGACCTCCTATTACAACCGGGTAAACCGGAGGCACAGACGACAAATCATAAAATTGATCGGTCAGGTCCGTAGCATTGCCATCGGTCATCAGGAGCACACCGGCCAACGGCCTGCCTTTGTAGCGAGTAGTAATGGTTTGTAAGGTCATACCTATCGCAGAGGTCTTTCCGTCAAAATTCAACTCTGAAAAGTCTGTCGTTCGTCGTAAGCGAGAATCGAATAAATATTGTCGAACCTGAAAAGTATCGGCCAAAGTACCAAGCCAATTGGAATTATCGGTTTGTAATGCAGCCTGAAGGATTTCTCCGCGGCTTCGAGTTATGCCCTGGTCCCGAATATTCATACCGCTGCTGTTATCAGCAACAACTAAAAACAGATTAGCGCCGGATTTTGCGCGTCTTCCACTCCAAAGCGGTTCAATCATACATATCAGCAGGACCAACACTCCCAAAAGCTTCAGACAAAAAGCGGTCTTATGAATCGCTCCTAATTCCACTGATTGGCGATATGACCAAAACAAAAGAACAACAGCCGCAGCAAACACCAGCATGATAAGCCAGAGCCAAGGGCCTACAGGGACAGTGATCGAACCAAGCAAAATCATCAATCGCCACCTCCCAGGTTTTCATAGTACCTTCGGACCAATTCGGCAAAACGTCCGGGGACCGGGTCGCGATCGATAGGTACAAGCGCTTCATCAGATTGAAGCTGAGCAAGCTTGTCACTGAGATGTTTACGTTATTCAGTCTACGGCTTGGTGATTTGCTGCTTTACAAGCTCCCACTGCGGCTCTTTACCGTGACGAGTGAATTCGGTACGAATCGAACGGGCACGGTCCCGTATCCTTGCCGCTTCATCGCGCAGGTCACGCTCATCGAGCATCTCTTCAACATCGCGGAGACGGTCCGACCATTGGCTGAAATCTCTGCCGGTGAGCGGGCCGTTCGGGTCACCCGAGTCCCATTGCCCGGATTGATTATCCCAGCCACCCGGACCGGTTCGTCCACCAGGATTAGCCCTCCTGCCAGCATTAGCTGTCCTCCCTCTTGAGCCGCCGCGTGGTGAACCCTGTTGCTGAGCATTGTTAGGATCAGAATCTGTTTGACGATTTCCGCCCGAGGTATTTGCCGATGCCCTGCCGCCCTGCGGCTGTTGAGCTGATTGCCTGCCCTGCCGCTGGCCGTCAGTTTCTGATTGAGCGTTACCAGGTCTCTGCTGATTTGCCGATGAGTCCGCCATCTCGTTAGAATCACTTGGCTGCCCCCGGCCCTGATTACCGGCACGAGCGACTTCTTCATTAACCTGTCTTATCAGCTCATCGAGCTGTTGTTTGGCCAGACGCAACGATTCTGCCTCATCACCAAGCACATTTTCGGCAGCTTCTTCGACGCCTTTCCTTATCTCTTCGATACCTTTTCCGGCCTGTTTCTCAATCTCCTGCGCCTGCGGCAGGAAATTGCGTTTCAGCAGTTCGGCGGTTGCCTCAAGCGCTCTGTCAACGTTGTCGGTGCCTGCCTTTCGTAACGTATCGTAGAGCCTTCTCGAAAGCAGCGGTTCGGAAGTCTCCGATTGCTCAGACACATCTTTCATCTGTTCAATTAACTTTTCGGCACTCTCTCTCTGCCTGTCGATTCGCTCCGCCAGTTCACGGTTTACTCCGGTATATGTAAGTGTTTTTCTTTCGGAATCTATCTGTTGTTTTATGTCCTCTGCTATTTCATTTTGCCGCTGGTCGAGCTGCTGTGCATCCTCACGCATATTTCGCATCTGCTCGGCAAACTGCCCTGAAGTATTTTTCCGAAAATCATCACGCATCTGTTCCAGCTCACGTTGTGCACGTGTTGTGGAAGTTATTGCCCTTGAGAGCATACCTTTTTCAAGCTCCTCAGCCGACTGGCGGATTCTTGAGCGGCTCTGATCGAGCTGCTCTCTCGCATCGGCCATACGTTGGCGGTTCTCCGACCTTTCCATTCGCTGTCGCAGCTCATCAACGTCCTGAAGTGCCTGGAGTTGTTGTTCTGTGAGACGCTTAAGCTGCCGGCGAATCTCCTGCTTCTGCTGCTCATTCTCGGCCTGCTGAAGCGCCGCCTGAGCTTCTTTGAGTCTTTCGCTCATTTCATTCTGCCGTCGGGCCAGCTCGCGAAGCCTGTTAAGAACCTGAAGGTCCTCACGTTGTGTCTGCTGCTGAGACTGGGCCAATCGCTGAGTTTCGTATCTATTCTCCTGTTGTGTCATCTCCAATTGCTGCAATTGCTGCTCAGAGCGGCCAGAGTTACCGGAACTGGAATTACTGCCTCTACCTCCTTTGCCGCTGCCCTTTGCAACCTGTTTCTCGAGATCTTTGAGTTTAAGCAGCTCTTGATATGCCAACTGCTCGGATGCCAATGCCGGTGTCAGTTCTTCCGTTGAAGCTGATTGGCCAGCATTGGTTAGATGTTCCAGCGATGTTTCCATATGCCCGGCGGCTTCCTGCAAGGTTTCCATCGCGGATGCGTCTTTTGCCTTTGACATAGCAGACTGGGCCTGCTGCAGCGCATCGGCCTGCGATTGCTGGACAACATCAAGGTCTTCCTTGTGGTCATCTATCCCGCCCGACTGCTCGGCCTGCTTCTTAACATTCCAGGTAGCGCTGATAATCTGCTTTTGTAATTTGGCAAGCTGTTCGCCCTGCTGCTGTTGTTGACCGCTTTGGCTTTGGCTTTGATTGTTCTGCTGCTGGGATGACTGGCTTTCGTGGAAAATCTCTTCAAAGTGACGAACTTCCGCAAAATATATATCGCTGGAAGTTCTTCGGTTCCTGTCGTTCGGCCCTATATCGTCAGCCCAGAAGTAGTAAGTAAGCAACTGGTCGGGCCGGGCATTAATCTCTTCAAGTGCCAATAAGTGCTGAATACGTAAATTCTCGTTTGACAGCACCGACCGGCCAAGGGTAATGTCTCTACTTTGAGTGCCGGCAAGTGTATAACTCAGCCCATAGCCGGTCACACCATAGTCATCCGAGACCTGGGCTTCCAGGGACAATTCCTCTAAAGGTGATGCAACAACGTCACGATTGGGAAATAGCGGTTTTAGCTCGGGTGGGAGGTTTTTATGGACATCAATTATGAAACGCGGCGGTATTTTATTTGTCAGGCCCTGAGCATCGGTTAGATACAGCTCAAATCGTTGATTCTCCATAGGTGTGATTGAAGTAGTATAGGTATTCGGCTGTTCATTATCGGCGATTAGATTTATAGTTGATTGGTTTTTTGCATGAAGCTGCGCCGTGGTTACCGGTTTGTTAAGGGTAAATGTCAGAGTGACCTCGGAACCTTCGACTACACTAATCTGTCGTGTGTCTTTGATAATCTTTTCGGGCAACTTCGTATATGAAGGATACACAATCTTCGCATCCGCTTTTTTAAGCGAGGGATGCTCGAAAGCGCTTATTCTAAAGTTTTCCGTGCGTTTGTTAGCGTATTCGATATGATATATCAGGTTGTTATTGACCTGGGGGATAAGGCCGCCAAACACGGGATCCTCAAGGTTTTTTGTAAGTAGTATTCGCTTTTTGTCCTGTTCAGACGTACCTACCCAAAGGTTTGCTTCCGGGGGCACTCGTCCGTCAAAACGTGCCATAATAACTACCACGGTTCCTAATTCTACAGTCGTGTCTCCCGGACTAACGGTGATATTATAATCTCCACCTGTCAGTACTCCTCTATCGATTGTGAAGAAAGAAGGAGTAGATGGCAAAAGCTGTGAAAGTGCTATGATTATAAACGACAGCGCTGCAATTCCACCAAACTGCGTCAGGTAAAGCTTTTTTGATGATATACTTCGAAGCCAGTCGTGTTTGCCCGCATGTCTAAGAGCATCACCGATAACCCGTTCCTGAAGATAACCGAATTGGCCGCCGAGACCCTGTGGTTCTTGTTCAATTGCAGCTAATAACAAAGCTTGCATATCAGGATGTTGCTGCTCAATATTTCGAGCAACAGCCCGATAGTCCGGGTGCATCTGACTATATTTGTATAAGGCCAAAACCGTCGCCAGCAGAGTTGTTATGCATAATGCCCAGTTTGCGATTAGCGAATTCCACCCCAGGAGCCAATCTGTGCATACCAGAGAGACGCCGATGATTCCCGCAATGAACCAATAAGCCGACAACCTCCACATCAAATACAAACGTCTTCGTCGATTCACTATTGGCCGGAGTTGTTTGCGGAGAGCTTTTTCAATCATTTCATTTCTCCCTGAAGATTGGAAGGCGAACGCGTCAGCCAGCCCGCCAGCCATATCTCAATCAGTGACACAACTAATAACGCAACTAACACCCATCGCCACACTTTCTGCTCAAATTCCATTCCGGCAAAACTTCTTTGACGTTTTGCCGGCGTAGTTTTTTCGACTGAAGTATCTGAAGACTGCTTGAAAGAAACACCGAACCTTTCGATATCTTCAATTTGCATAGCGGCCGTTTGGCATTCCCGCCCGGGGAGGTTAACTGCGAAAAGATGATTGCCTGCTGATGTCTCAATAGTATAAATTCCGGGTAAGTCCGTCTGAGCAAAAACCTCCTGGCCGGCATCCAGAATAACCAGAGAATCATCCGGTTTGCGAATCCGTATGTTAGCTGACCCGGCCTTTATAGAGTGCGGTATTGATATATTGTCACCTACGAAATACTGTGATTGCTGTCCTGCAAGAACACCGCCATATTCGAGTATTGAGTAAAGCAGCGGAACAAATTTGGATGAAAGCGCAAGCTGGCTGTCTGAAGGATGCCAGCCGCAGGTAAAGATAAGCAGCGACCCTTTGCCCACGGGCAGTTCAAGCCAGGCGGGATCGCCACTGTCGAAATTAGCCAACACCTGAGCGTTGGGCAAATCTTCGTTATTTATCCTTCGGTATTTCCAAAAGTGTATCTGTGTGAAGTCTCCAAAGCGAGGCTCGGAGAAAGGCATCAGCAGAGGATGCTTGAATTCAATCCTGTCGAGCATGGCGTATCGGTCAACATCGGCTTCCTCAGATTCGATGGTTTCAATGCCTGAAAGACCAGTTAAGGTTGTAACGTCATCAGTGGACTTCATTACCAGCAGAATTGTTCGACCGGATTCGATGTATTGGCGAAGGGAAGCAAGATTTTCACTGTTAATTTTATCAGCAGCAATGACCAAATGCGCCGTCTCTATGTCTGTGGCTGCGATAGCCTTATCACCAGGACGGGAAATAACATGAGGTTTGAGTGCTCGGGTGGTTCCAAAGGCACGCTGAACATAATATAACATTTCCTTCGAATCATTGGGATCATCGCTACCTATATAAAGGATATTGACCTGCTGTTGTAAATATGGTGCTAAAAAGAGGGCATTGTCAAAATCATGATTGTCGCCCGTTAATATCAACTTACGGGTTTCTGATTGGTCTTCCCGGGCCGGGGCACGAACAACAACACTATGGCCGGGCGGCGCATACACATCTATAACCTGACTTGATGTTTTCACAGCCGTCTCATCGGCCCATTTCAGTTGGAATCGTTCTGTGGTCGCATCAGACGAATTGATGATTCGGATACCCGGGAGGCTGTCATCAGCCGAGCCAATCGATCCACTGCGGTCTGTCACTAATTGTAATGCCGCATTGGTATTGCCCTGGCACTGTATCGATTTAACCACTAATTCCGTCTCTACAGGCCATTCATAGGCGTTCATCGCATCGAGGTTGCTGCCCTTTTGCAGGTCGCTGATAAGTACCACCTGGCTCATTGTATTAGTTTGCTGTCCGTCATCTACCTGGTCATCTTCAATAGCCTCGGCCGCACTGACCAGGGCGTTACCAATATCTGTCAGGGCCCAGCCAGGTGAGAGCTTCGATATTTGTTCTGTTATGACCGGAGCTCGCCGGGTGGTT
>CAZWME010000220.1:0-7323 GCA_964634515.1 uncultured Pirellulales bacterium
TGGGACTATATATATTCAAGTGACAAATGTTTACTTCATCATGATATCGAATACATGCCGAATGGCAACATATTGATGATTGCCTGGGAAATGAAAACTATAAATGAGTTGGTCGCCGCTGGGCGAAATCCCGAAACGATCGGAGACCGGGGCTTATGGGTGGACCACGTGATCGAAGTGAAACCAACCGGCAAAATGAGCGGTGAAATCATCTGGGAATGGCATTTGTGGGACCATGTTATTCAGGATTTCGATTCCTCCAAAGCGAACTACGGAGATGTCACGAAACATCCCGAATTGCTCGATCTGAATTACACTGCCCGCAGGAGAAGGATAAACGAGGATTGGAATCATACAAACTCTATCGACTACAATCCCCAATTGGATCAGATCGTGCTGTGCCTCCACACGATGAGCGAAATATTCGTTATCGACCATAGCACTACGACAGATGAAGCCGCAGGACATTCAGGAGGACGTAGCGGCAATGGTGGGGACATCTTGTACCGCTGGGGTAATCCTCAGGTTTATCGGGCCGGTGATGTGAGCGATCAGAAATTTTTCGCTCCGCATGACGCGACCTGGATCGAACCTGGCTCGGTTGGAGCAGGAAACATCATGATATTTAACAACGGTCAGGGGCGTCCTGATGGGCGCTATTCATCCGTCGATGTGATCGTTCCCCCCATAGATGAAAGCGGCCACTATACTCTCATTCCGGGTTCCGCCTATGGGCCGAAAGAGGCGGATTGGATTTACACCGATGAAAACAAACCGAATTTCTTCTCACAGAATATATCCGGAGCGCAGCGGCTTCCAAACGGTAACACCCTGATTTGCAGTGGAGCTGTAGGAACAATTTTTGAAGTATCGCCTGCTAAAAGAATAGTCTGGAAATATATCTATCCTGATTCCGGTCGAGGTCCCGGACCTGGAGGTTTTGGTCTCGGCATGGGAATGCCTCCGATGGATGGGCCTCGTATGCGTGGTCCTTCTCGTCAGCCCGGTCCAGGTATGCGCGGCAACATGAGACGCCGATCAAATGACAGGCGCAGGCCGGGAATGGATGGTCCAGGTGGTCCACCACCAATGGATGGTCCTCCTGGTGGACAGGGACTGGGAACTCCGATTTTCAGAGCCTATCGATATGGACCGGACTATCCGGGATTGTCAGGCAAAGACTTAACACCAGGAAAACTGATTGGTCAATAGACTGCTGAAAAACAAGAAAAGACAGCCAAATCCAATCCTCGATTGGAATAGGCCATTGAAACTGTTCACGCATAATCTGCATCTTCTGATTAAAAGCAAACATCGTATACTTAATGTTGACATATTTCAGGTATGTTAATCCGATATCACACCTACAATTCCGAAAAAATATTCACTTTTTCGAAGAATTTTGACGTTTTACAACTAACGAAAATGGGGCTATTTTAAGGATGTCATGTCACTGTCCTACAGCTTCGTCTTTCACACAGCATCAACTCAAACTTGAGTTTACTCGTTGATCGAAGAGCAGCTTACCTGGCCGGTACGAGCCATTTTGGCCGGAGTGGGTGGAGCAATACCTCACTTACTTCCGGGATCCACCAAGAATACAACCCAGAACAAAACGTTGAGGAATTGCTGTGCCGAGTGTGCTATGCTTGACCGACAATGGCGCTACTGATATGATAGCAATTGCGTAAACTCAGCTATCCAGTAATGCTTTGCGAAAGGAGATAGCTTATGCGTAAACAAACGGCTTTTACGCTCATCGAACTTTTGGTGGTCATCGCTATCATTGCGATGCTGATGGCCGTCCTGATACCAGCCCTGCACAGTGCGCGCGAACAGGGCATGCGGGCGGTTTGTCTGAGCAACCTGAAGCAGTTGACCCTCGCCTGGCAGGTGTACGCCGATGAGAACAACGACCGGATCGTCAGCTCGATTACAACGCCGGCACTTCTGCCCCGACTCGGCCTGATAGGCGAGGCGTGCTGGGTCCTCGATGACTTCTATACCACTGACTATCAGGAGAAAATCGATGCCATTGAGAATGGGGCCCTGTTTCCCTACAACCGGGACCTCGATCTTTATAAGTGTCCCTCGGGTGTCCGCGGTGAGACCCGGACCTACGTCATCAATAACGCTATGAACGGCAACACCGACCGTTGTGGCTGGAGCCCACCGGAGGGTGTCAGTTGGAACATCAAGAGAACCACACAGATTCGCCAGCCCGCAACCCGGCTCGTCTTCGTCGACCAGGGACGCATCGGACCCGAAGGGTGGGTGACTTGCTATGGTAAGCCCAGTTGGTGGGACTGGGTACCCGTCCGCCACGGCAAAGGTACCACCTTCTCCTTTGCCGACGGTCACTGTGAATACTGGAAATGGAAAGACCCACGCACGCTCACCCACAGTTGGCATAATCTGCCCGGTGACCCTTATCAACCGGGCAATCCGGATCTCCACAGTGTTCAGAAAGCAATGTGGGGCGAGCTGGGCTATAATCCCGACTAAAGAGGTTACTTATGCGAGGTCGAAATGCTTTTACGCTAATCGAGCTATTGGTGGTCATTGCCGTTATTGCAGTGCTGATGGCTATCCTGATGCCAGCGCTAAATAGGGCGAGGGAGCAGGGTAAACGGGCGGTGTGCATGAGCAACCTCAAGCAGCTTATGCTCGCTTGGGTGCTGTACGCAGATGACCACAACCAGAGGATTGTCAATTCATGTACGGTGAGTGGAACGGGTGGGCACCCTCCATCGGAGCCCTGCTGGCTCTACTTCTATAACGAGCCATCAGAACAGACTCGCATCGATGGAGTGAAGAGGGGATCCTTATTTCCTTACGTCAACGATTTGAAGCTGTATAAGTGCCCCACGGGTATCCGCGGTGAGGTAAACACCTACGGCATTGTGGACGCGATGAACGGAGAGATGGCATACCAGAACGTGCCGAAGAGCGTGTACATTCTCAGGAAGACCCAGATCAAGCGTCCGGGCGAGCGGTTTGTGTTTGTGGATGAGGGTAGGACCACCACTCAAAGCTGGACCGTCCCTTATGCCCAAGAGCGATGGTGGGACCCGCCTCCCGTCCGGCACGGCAACGGCAGCAATTGGGGGTTTGCGGACAGCCACGTGGAATACTGGAAATGGCGGGACTATCGAACTATTCAACTCGGTAAGCAGGAGGGCAACTGGAATGACTTGGTCACTGCCAAGGGTAATGAGGACCTCTACCGTGTGCAGAGGGTAGCATGGGGCAAGTTAGGGTACGAACCAAATCCTTCCAACCTATAGCCAGAATCGATGTTAGTTGAATTCATGCAATAACCCCAGTAATTTGCGGTCGAACTTGTGTCTATGGAAGTCCTCGTATTTCACGTCTTTTCGACCGGAGACAGATGCAACCACCAAAAACATTTTATACGGTTTATTGCACCGATGAGTAGCATCACAAACACATCTGTCTTCTATGTTTTACCTCACAACATAATAAACAAAAGAACTAAAACTGCAGCTAAGATAAGTCAGTGTAATGAAAGCAGTTACATGACGCCAGAATACAATCTCACACACGCCGGATGAAAGGGAAGGTATTTAGGTTGATCTTTCCTCTTACAGTTAGTACTATTGGATTATATTTGGCTTTTGGCTAATTGCCACTTCCACAAAGGACCACTAAGGGCACAAGCCTGCTAAATCAGACCCTGTGGATGAGCGTTGTGAACGGATGGGAAGATGAGGATTCATGTCAACTGTTTATTTGGAGGTACTTGACCATGAGAAGGAAACAGATGTTGTTGATGTTGCTTGGATTATTGTTTACATCCCAAGTATGGGCATGGGAATTCAATACGGACGATGACACACAGGGTTGGAAAGGTGTGCGTGCAGCCGTAGAAGTCAAAGATGGCGTATTGACCGCCAGCGTTTTCGGCGATGCCAGTGGAAATGATCCTTGGATCGAGGCTCCGTATGGACCATATGACGCCAACGAAGTCGGTGGTTGCTATATGAAAGTCAAATGGTCTGTACCTAATGCCTCACAATTTGGGTCGACCAGGTTTTACTGGTTCCCAGCATCAGGAGGACACAACAGTGTTGCTTATGCGGCGCCTGATGATCCCAACCAGTTTAGTCTCGTATATATTGATCTTCTAAATCGTGATGTGTTGGAGAATGATAATTATTGGGAAGGTGTGATTAATAATTTCCGGATCGACCTGGCAGATGGTCCGTCTGTTGGTGAAGATTACACTGTTGATTTTGAGTGGATTCGTATGGAGAGTCAATACATCGACAATGAAAGTTTTGAATATTCAGGTGCTGGCGATAAAACGTTTTGGGCTTGGGAAATTCCCGCAGATCAAGAGAATTTTGCCTTCGAGAGCACAAATGTGAAATCTCGTAACTGGGCCTTGAAGGTCACCGGCAAAGGCGCCTACCAATATGCCGCGCAGAACATTAAAGGCGGCATAGAGCTGGAAAAAGGATCAAAAATCAATATGACAGGCGCCTTACTGATCCCTGCAGCCAGTTGGAATGAGGGATCATCCATCTGGTTTCGCATACGTGAATTGACCAATGATGGTCAAGAAAATCTCAGCGCCCCTATTGCAGTTACTACCTTTGATGATTGGTTCGAGTTCAGCGCTGAATTAACTCTGATTTATGAGCCAGCCGACAGGGCGACCGTGGATGTACAGCTATTTTCCCTAACGCCAGAGGGCACTGTCTTCTACGCTGATGACATTTTTGTGGATGTGCTTGAACCGTCTGCGCCTGACGAAGACAAGTATTGGAAATGGCACAAGAGCAGTTGGGAATTCAATACGGACGGCGATCTTGAAGGTTGGGGATTAAATCAATCCGCTGATCCTCCTGCTATTGCAAGCGGTGAGGTTGGTGATGGTGTTTTAACTTTAACCATGGAAGCAGACCGGGAGGATCCCTGGATTCTCAGCCCTACAGGCCCCTTCTATACAGGCAAGTCTACTGGTTTGGTAGCGCGGATGCGCGTGTCAAGCGGCACAGCGCTTAAAAACTACGAGCACTTCTGGTTCTTCGATGAGGGTGGTTTCAGCAACGTGTTCTTCAATGTACCGGTAGTCGGCGAGTGGTTTGTCCTGTATACTGATCTGTCCGAAGACGCAGCGTGGAACGGCTGGATCAACAACATTCGATACGACGTGGGCGATTTCTATCAAGAAGAGGCAACCGTTGAATTCGATTGGATCCGCTTTGTGGATGAATACGTCAACAACAATGGTTTCGAGGGATCACTTGAGCCTTGGTTCCATGAGGGCGCCGGAGATTTGAGCACCTTCTCATTGAGTTCTGAGCAGGTCTTTTCCGGGGAAACAAGCTTAAAGATCGAGGGTGTCGGTGGTTTCCACGCACTTACCCAACGCGTGGAAGGCTATGACCAGATTCCGGTTGGTACCATAGTCAGTGTCAAGGGATACTATTATGTCCCGTCCGAGACCTGGGACCCCAATGGAATTGTCTGGTTTCGCATTAATGAGTACGACGGCAGCAGTCCGCCAGTAGAGAACTACTCTCCATGGCTAACAGAGCCGAGTTTGGATGCCTGGACTGACTTCGAGTATAGCATTACAACGATTTATAATCCTGAAGATCGAGTGCATATGTCATGTCAGTTATTCTCTAACTGTTTACCTGGGACTATCGTTTATGCTGATGATGTGTTTGTATCGGTCGAAGCTCAAGAGCCTCAGCCTGGTTGGCCGGTAAACTGCGTCAAGCTTGCCGAGGGACAGGAGATTACCGCTGATGGCGTGGTCACGCCCGAGGAGTACGCAGGGGCTCAAGCCTTGATTATCAATAATGATACTCTCAAAGCTAATGATCCTTACCTGCCATATGTCCATAATGCCCAAACTGCGAATAATGACGGTCCGAGTCTGGAAGATTTTAGTGTTATGTACTACTTCATGTGGGATGATGAATTCCTTTACGTAGGTGCTGTAGCACAGGATGATATCAATACTCAATATGGGGATACGCCAAATCTCATGGACTGCATGCAGTTTGTACTTGCTGAGACACCTCAGGAGCAGAGTCTTAACAAGATCTATATTCCTACGATCGCGCCGGCTGATGCAGACGGCAATCTCTTGGCCAAAACCGATTTTGGCGGTTTTATCCAGTATCCTGTTGCTGAAGAGTCGGAAAAAGCCGGAAGTGTCAATCCTGACACACAGGACTGGACCGTCGAGGTTAAGATTCCGTGGGTAGTAATGATTGGCGACTTCTCCGGGGACATTCTCCAGGGAGACGCCGACGGTGATGGCGAGAATGTATTCCCGCCAAGCGTCGGCGATGTTGTTGGCTTTGCAGCCTTTGGAATTGACGTTGATAGTAGCGCTGGCTATTCTTTCTTCGCTGGCACCCATGAATTCATGCCGTGGGAAGGCGTCGGTTTGGGTGAGCTACGCTTTGTCGAACGGGCAGAGTAATTAACTTATATGTGCTTGAAAATGCAAGGATTCGGTAGCCTTTAATCTTCTGGTGAATTGATTCAGCATCGGTAGCACGCTTTTGATATGTTCAGCAAAGACAGCGTGTTCATAAAAGCAAGATAGTCGTTCGTATCGACAGTGAAGACTTATTGCAGAGGTGGCAGTGGAACTGACACTTTAGGGTATTTCAGTAATAAGCAAAGGGCTGACAGCTTAAGAGAGTAGCCAATTCTTTCTTCTTATGAATACGTAAACACCACCTAAATAAGTATAGCTCAATTAACCAGAAAATGCACGATTCGGCAGGCATGGCCACTGCTTCTTGGATTCTTCCGGTCAGTTGTCTTGAGGGTAAGCTCGTGAATGCCCGGATCAAGTTCAGCGTCAAGAACATAGGCCCAGGGTAGGTGAAGATTTGGACTCCATCGAGTAAATAAGTCTGTTTGACGAA
The DNA here is from genome assembly GCA_964634515.1 of uncultured Pirellulales bacterium. Classification (GTDB taxonomy): domain Bacteria; phylum Planctomycetota; class Phycisphaerae; order Sedimentisphaerales; family Anaerobacaceae; genus NIOZ-UU13. The sequence goes on from CAZWME010000220.1 coordinate 6,924, forward strand.
AAATGGAGCCATCGATACTGCAGGCAATAATGCCCACATCGGGGCCGGCAATGGTAAAAATACCGATAGCAGTACCCTTGAATTTAAGCTTGAGTATAGCACCAGGATGACTGGCTTGAAGCACAGGTACATTGACAAAACCTGACCGAATCCCAATATTGTCCTTAGGGTCCCAGGCGGAATCATAGATAAAACCTTCGATCAGTTCCGCATTATCGATATCGACATAACGACCGCGAAAGTAACTGAATTTGTCAAGGGCTTCAGTAGGCATGGGATTGGCCGTCAAACGGGCGTCTTCAGGTAATGGTTTTGCCCATGCGGTATCCAATAAATGTTTCATTGAGCGGAAATAAACATTCTGACCAAAAGGTGAAGGATGTAGATTGCGGAAATCATT
>CAZWME010000221.1:0-7315 GCA_964634515.1 uncultured Pirellulales bacterium
ACCGGAGAGGTTTATTTTGCCATTACTAATACTGCAACCGGAGAGACAGTTGTACACAGATTTGACAGGGATGATGTTGCTCGTGGAGAAGAGATCAGGTTCGATGCTGATTCAATCAATAAAGGCCGGTTAACAGCGGACGCCCAGCAGTGATTCACAAACGCAGAACAATAAAAATGGCACATTCACGCTACTGCGGATATCTCGGTTTTTCCTCTCCCTCGTAACCGCAGGGGCTTTTATTTGTTAAGTGATATAACAAGCGCTTATTGCCAATCGTATAACACTACAAGACGGAACTAATCAGATAGGATTATGGAGCAGGCATCCAAACTACTTTATCCACCCAGCCGCAGTCGCTACCAGAGTCCGTTCCCACATCTTTTACGTATCGCCATTCCAAAATATGTGCATCAGAACCAGTGATATGGTACGTCATTTGGCGCCAATCCACTGAACCGCTGATTTTGTCCTGCAGCGAACCATCAATGTAAAATTCCAAAAAGTCAAAACTTCTCTCAGAAGATACCTTCCAGAAAAAGCTCACAGTACCTTTGCCGCTAACCGTCGTTTGCAGCCATGACTCACGGTCGCTTTTAATATCTCCGCTCTGTGCCGCGTCCCCATCGTAGAAGGACGTCGTTCTCTGGCTGAACCAATCCGCATTGCCGCCCGTGGTGAAACTCAAGGAAGTGTCCAATGCCCGTTTCATCAAGCCCCCTGGTTCTATCCCGTCATTCGTCGAGATTACCACGTTGTCAAACTCAGCCATGCACAAATTCCCCTCAGAGTGCGACGTGACCGCCAAGCCAACATAGACCGTATCGGGCATGTCAATAGTCACGGGGTTAGAATGTTCGAAAGCATCCGTCAGAAGCGTGCCTGGAAACTCCTCCCATACTATGCCGTCTTCAGAGAAAAAGCTTGTAAAAATGTTCCCTTGCCGTCTGATTTTCACCCAGGTGTTATTCGGATAGAACACCTGGCCTTGAATAGAGTGGAGAGAAGTTGACATATCACCTGTTCCCATCGACCGACACTGAAAGGCAAAACGTCCTTCCCCATCTTGGGGCGTAACGCACATAAATGCGTGCCGAGCTCCGGTCTCAAGCGTCTCTCGCACCATCACACCTGCCTTTGCCCAACCGTTCGTGTTCTCAAGACTCAGGACGCGCGCACACATCTCAAAGTCGCCGTTTGCGAGTTCATAAACGTAGCGGAATGCATCCTGGCTGCCCCAGATGTCCATGCCGTTAGCCACGATGGTATAGACACTATTCTCATAGACGTCACTGCCCCCTATGGTGCCAATATCCTTACTCTTGGACAGAACTGTGCTATCTGCTCCAGCCATCACTGCAATAATCTCACTCTCGCTCAGCGCGCAGTTGTAAATGCGAATATCGTCCAACATCCCATTAAGGGATTCATCCTCCGAACTTATCATTACTTTGGATGCGCTGCTGAAAACACCTCCGGGTCTTTGGCTGGCAACTTCCACGCCATCAATATAAAGACGCTGGTCAAGCCCATCCCATGTACCTGCAACATGGTGCCACTGGCCTTCGGTTAGGACATCATCGACCAAAAGGTGTCGGAAATTGCCATCCGTACCAATGTAGAAGTGTAAACGACCATCGTACTCCTTGCGAATCACTGCGACTGACGGCTCAGATACTGTTACATATCGTTCGATTCTATAAGTTCTAAACTCATCATGAAAAACCCAGGCGCATACCGTAATAGCGTTATCATTGCAATTAATGTTACTTACGTTTCCATAGCCCACACCTTGGAAGTGTGCCGCACCGCCAAACACGCCATCTTCCCACGTGGTATTATGAAGTGTTATATCGAAGCCGTTGCCTGAAGAATCAATAGCAGTATTGCCGAAACCCTCGTCCAGCTTCCAGTGCGCTACCAGACAAGCTGCCACTGGTTGACCCGGAATTGGTGGGTCTTCACCCGGCTGCTGCGGGCCACGTGAGATAGTCAAGTCCACATCAGAACCTTCAGGTACAGATGTTCCCCCTGATGGGTTCTGGCCGATTACGTATCCTCCCGGGACAGCATCACTGTACTCGTAACTGTACGAAGCGTAAAGACCGGCAGAGGTGATAGCTGAATTAGCTTCAGTTTCGCTCATGCCCACTACGTTAGGAACCACAACCGTCGTTGAGGGTACGTCATGGATTGTAACTGTCGGAGATGTTTTCAGCGTACCGAAATCGGTGCCATCCTTCGGCTCAACCGTGAAGTTCCAGTTCTGTCCCACAGATGTAGCAGATGAGGGTATTGACAGTTGATCATTATATGCTGTCTGTAATGATCCGCTCCTGTACCATCTTATCTCAGTTCCGCTCTCCGGATCTCCGTCCGCGTCGGAATAAGTGTAGCTGCCCGATAAGCTATTGAGAGTAGTTGGCGATACAGGAGTTAAGGACAAATCACTTGCCACAGGCGGTTCGTTAGCTGGTGCAGGACCAAGCGATACAGTCAAGTTCACTTCTACAATACCACAAATCTTTACTCCTGCTGCAATACTCTGACTGATTACATGTCCTTCCGGGACGGTATTATTATGTTCATACGAAACTGCTCCCACTTCAATTGAGCAACCATTACAGGGGTAATCCGGATTGTTAATTGCTGACTCCGCAGCAGCCTGGGTCATGCCCACTACATCAGGGACTGGCCGCCCACCAAGCGATATCGTTAAGTACACCGTAGTGGTTGGACAAACCCAACCACCTCGGGGGTCCTGCATATGTACATGGCCTTCTGGCGCCATCATACAGTCATATACATACCCAGCTATTTGAACGGCAAGGCCGGCAGCAGTAATCAACGTCTGTGCATCGACCTGGTCCATAGCCTCCACATAAGGGATCTCGACCTTCCTACATACAACCAGGTCCACCGACATAGCAAAGTCAGTCCATGTTCCGCCTGCGGGGGTCCTGACTGATTACACATCCGTTATCGACATCCTCACTGAACTCATACGAAATGTCTCCAACAGTATGGTAGGGAGTGGAATTAATCTTTGACACCGCCTCAGCCTCGGTCATGCCGACTACATCAGGGGTTTTTGTCCATACTGCCCTTGCCGGGGCCACCATAGCGAAAAAATTAACCACTAATGCCACTGTTAATATGAATGAAATTCTCTTAAACATTTTTCCGACCTTTCAAAAAGTATTTATATCTTTACGCGCACACTTACCGCGTTAGATTTGTCTTTACAAAAACACCGATGATTGAACGCCATTTGGACTTCCTCCTGAAAAAAAGCTAAAGAGATGTCAGCAATTATTCAGAGCAGTTAAGTCAATGGTTGAAAATCCTATCCTCAAAGTTATGTTGTGACTATAGTGTGACCTGAAGGGACAATACTGTCAAGAAGAAATTATATACAAATGAGAAATTTACAGCAGGAACAGCGAAACCGGCCTAAAAATCAGCAAAAAAAGTAAGACTATAAATAAAAAAAATTAAACAGCAAAATTACAAATCAAAATTAAGATTTCAGATTGTATGACTGTTCTTTTTAGACGTTTACAAATATAATTTCGTGTGCCAGATTCCTTCGACCCATTCGACAAGGCACCTTAGGCACAAGCTCAGGGCAAGCTCTTTCGCTCGGGGTGACCTCCGACAGAAAGGCAAGTAAGCTAATATCGAAGGTAAACTCTTGTTTCAACTTGCTACTTGTGGTTGCATTCGGGATGATCCTTTCAAATAAACGATATTCTGGAAGATGTTTGTTGAAGTTTTTTGGTTTTTGAATTATTATATTTGTCGGTTAAGCTGCTGTGAAAGTTAGTTTTGTGAGTTCAATATTCATATTTAAGGAGCCGAAGGATGAATCGTAAGAGAACAAGATTAAGTGCAACAATGGTTTTGGTAGTTTTTGGTGTTTTGCTGCTTATAAGTACGGCGGAAGTTTTTGCGGAAGTTAAGCTGCCGTCGATAATAGGTGATAATATGGTCCTGAAGCGGGGTAAAAAGGTCTCTATCTGGGGCTGGGCGAATCCTGGTGAAGAAGTTATGGTCGGAGTTAGCTGGAGCAGTATGAGATGGGCGGTTACCGCGGACGAAGAGGGTAAGTGGATGTTTAAGATGAATCCGCCGAAGACAGGCGGTCCCTATGAAATGACAATCAGCGGCAAGAATGTGATAAAGATAAAAAATATTATGGTCGGTGAGGTCTGGGTATGTTCAGGTCAGTCGAATATGCAGATGTCGGTGCAGGGGTCTGCGAATGCCAAAGAAGAGATTTCAGCGGCGAAGTATCCGAATATCAGACTGTTTTCGGTTACGCGGAAGGTAGCAACTGAGCCGCAATCGGACTGTGAAGGAAGCTGGTCAGAGTGCAGCCCGGAGACGGTTGGCGGTTTTTCAGCGGTTGGATATTTCTTCGGTCGAGAATTTTACAAAGAGCTTGATATTCCAATCGGCTTGATTCATACATCGTGGGGCGGGACTCCATCTGAGGCATGGACCAGTCGAGAGATGCTTGAGAAGGTGCCGGAAGCTGCGCCGATTTTAAAGCGGTATGACGATGCGGTTGCAAATTATGCTCAGATAAAGCAGGAGTATCAGCAGAAATTGGTTGAATGGAAGGAGGCTTCAAAAAAGGCCAAGGCAGAAGGTAAGAGATCACCGCGAAGACCGGGTACTCCCTATGGGCCCGAGCATCCCCACGCGGCGGCAGGCTTGTATAATGCTATGATAGCTCCTCTGATTCCGTATGGAATTAACGGGGCTATATGGTATCAGGGAGAGTCAAATGCGGGCAGGGCTTATCAGTACCGGAAAATCTTTCCTGCTATGATAAAGAACTGGCGCGAGGACTGGGGGCAGGGAGATTTTAGTTTTCTTTTCGTTCAATTGGCTAATTTTATGGACACGAAGGCTGAGCCGGTTGAAAGTGCATGGGCGGAGCTGCGCGAGGCCCAGTTGATGACACTGGATTTTCCGAATACTGGGATGGCGGTGATTATAGATATCGGAGAGGCTAAGAACATACATCCGAGAAACAAACAGGATGTCGGCAAGCGTTTGGCGTTGTGGCCACTGGCGAAGATCTATGGAAAATACGTGGTCTATTCCGGGCCTCTCTTTAAGAGAATGAACATTCAGGGTAATAAGGCTGTTTTAAGTTTTGACCACGTTGGCGGCGGGCTTATTGCCAAGGGTGGGGGGCCGTTGAAAGGTTTTGCAATAGCCGGGGCCGACAGGAAGTTTGTATGGGCGGATGCTACAATAGATGGCGATAAAGTTGTAGTCAGCAGTGATGAGGTTTCGTCTCCTGTTGCTGTGCGTTATGCCTGGGCGGACAATCCTGTATGCAATCTTTTTAACGAGGAAGAGCTGCCGGCCTCTCCGTTCCGGACGGATAGCTGGCCGGGTGTTACCATTAACAGTAAATAAGGGTTATGGGGAGCAGAAGATGGTAAATAATACCGTTACTGCGCCGAAGGGTTTTTTGGCGGCCGGATTGCATTGCGGGGTGAAGAAATCCGGCAAGCCGGATTTGGGGCTGATTGTTTGCCCGACCGGTGTGAAAGCAGCAGCGGTTTTTACTACCAACAAGGTAGTCTCAGCGGCGGTACAGGTTTGCAAAAAGCACGTTAAAAGCGCGAGTATCTCGGCGGTGGTTGTCAATTCCGGTAATGCCAACACGTGCACAGGTAAACAGGGTCTGGCTAACGCGGTGAGGATGTGCGGCGAGACGGCGAAGCAGATTGAAAGTAATCCCGGCAATGTGCTTGTTGGGTCGACGGGTATTATCGGGGAGCAGTTGCCTATAGGTAAGATTGTCTCCGGCATTTCGAAGGCGGTGGAGAAACTCTCCGCTTCATCAAAGGCGGGCCTGGATTTTGCGAAGGCGATAATGACTACCGACACCAGGGCGAAACAAGCCGTGCGCCGGCTCGAAATATCAAGTGCGAAAGTTACGATAGCCGGGACGGTCAAAGGAGCCGGTATGATTGCGCCGAATATGGCGACTACACTTTGCTTTATTACTACGGACGTAGCTATAACGAAGCCGTTACTTTCAAAGGCCTTAAAAGCGGCCATCGGCAATTCGCTGAACAGGCTTACTGTTGACGGGCATCAAAGCACGAATGATACCGCGATGATACTTGCTTCCGGGCTGGCTGGTAACCGGCCGATAGTGAGTCAGTGTCCACGGTATAAGAAATTCGCAAACGTGCTGGGCCAGTTGTGTGATGATTTGGCGAGGCAGATGGCGCTCGATGCCGAAGGGGCAACGAGGATGTTTAAGGTGGTTATCAAAGGTGCGGCGACAAAAGCCGATGCCGCGAGGGCGTGCCGGGCGGTTGCCGATTATCCGCTGGTAAAATGCGCAGTTCACGGGGGCGACCCCAACTGGGGCAGAATTATCTGTGCTGTAGGTTCGGCGAAAGTGAAATTGAATCCGGACAAGCTCTCGTGTAAGCTCGATGATATAACTGTTTTTAGGAATGGTGCGCCGAGAAAGTTCGACGCGAAAAAGGCAAGTAAGGTTGTTTCACAAACTGAACACACGATAACCGTGGACCTGGGGGCGGGTAAGATAAGCGATTTTTGTTACGGCTGCGATTTAAGCGCCGGATATGTCAAAATTAACGCTGATTACCACACTTGAGCGGGGAAAACAGGGAAAACAGGCATTGGTAATTTTGCACTTTTTTTCTGAACTTATGCATTTTTGACCTATTTTTATTTTTCTCAAAAATAATAAAGTTGAAAAGACAGCCCATTTCGTTAAACTGCGGGGTAATTTTAAGTCTCTCGTGATAGTCGGAATAAAAGTCAATTTCTAAAAGGAGTAAAACAGTGAAAGTTATGAAGAGTACTTTTTGTTTGTTGTTGCCGATATTTGCATTTAGTACGGCAGCAATGGCGGCGGAAGGTTCGGAAGCAAGTGAGCTTGCCGGTACGCCACTGAGTTGGTGGCTTGCGCCAGTAGCGGCGTTATGTGCCCTGGGTTTTGCGTATTACTTCTATAAGAAGGTTATGGAAGCGCCCGAAGGCACGGAGAAAATGATAGAAATCGCTAATCATGTCCGTGAAGGTGCCTATGCCTACTTGTTCAGGCAGTACAGCGTAGTGACCCTGGTGTTTGCAATCCTGCTGGTAATCTTCGCTGTCTGTGCTTATCTTGGCGTTCAGAACCCGTTTGTTCCGATTGCGTTTCTTACCGGCGGTTTCTTTAGCGGGCTGTGCGGCTTTTTAGGTATGAAAACGGCTACAAATGCCTCATCCCGTACCGCTCAGGGTGCTAGCGAAAGCCTGAATAAGG
>CAZWME010000222.1:0-7306 GCA_964634515.1 uncultured Pirellulales bacterium
GCCATGTCCTTTTTTATGCAACCCCACCTACCCATTTCTCGGATGAACCAAAAGATTGTGCAATCTGCGGCATCTTTAAGCTCAAATCGACCTGTTTTGTTCCAATAATCATAATAAGCATGAATCGGAACCTGTTTTATGCTTATAATGAGTAAAATTATTACAAACCGTCTTCTCATTGGGAACCGGCCTATAAAATATACTATAACAATGTCAAAATTCACGATTTTGCGAAAGTTTTTGTGAACTTTCAGCCCTAAAATTTCCGATTTATATATTAAGAACAGGTGTTTTTAGGGTAAATAATGTAATTTTTTATCGGCTTGGAATTAAGTACATTCTAACTTCGTGCCGATAATGAATTTACTTATAGTAATTGGACCTGTTTAATGCAGAGCAACATCGGAGCAGCCTGCTTATCTTAGGTCTTAGTAACGTGAAAGAAGATTATTAACTTCTTGCTGAACAGATGCTTATGAAACCAAATCAACAGGAGCCGGTATGAGAGTTTTCATGTTAGGTTGGGAATTTCCACCGTTTATCAGCGGTGGTCTGGGCACGGCCTGCTATGGGCTTACCCGAGCGATGGACCAACTTGGTCTGGAAGTTACCTTCGTTTTGCCAAAAATGGTCGAGAGCAGTTATGCTACTCATGTGAAGCTTCTAAGCCCGAATTCCTGGGCATCCTCAGCATCTTTTAGTCTCAGTGAGTTCAAAAATGTAAGATTTCACGCAATCAGCTCATCTCTGCAACCATATTCAACGCCGGATTCTTACCGTCGTCAAATCGAAGAAACTCTCAGACAAAAACACAAACATCTCGGCGGCAGCTTAAGCGGAGCGGGCCCAATCACCTGCGGGGATGATTACAGCAGAGATATGTACACCGAGGTACATCGCTATGCTGCTCTGGCTGTTGAATTGGCTAAAAATGAACAGTTTGACATTATCCACGCCCATGACTGGATGACCTATCCGGCGGGAATCGCAGTTTCAGCTTTCACGGGAAAAACATTGATTGTGCACGTACATTCGACAGAATTCGACCGCAGTGGCGAGAACGTCAATCAAGTGATTTACGACATCGAGCGCCAGGGTATGGAACGGGCAAGCAAAGTCATCACCGTGAGCCATTTCACACGCAGTACGGTAATTAACCGATATGGTATTAGCGGAGATAATATTGAAGTGGTTTATAACGGCGTCGAGCGTAACGGCAACTGGCCTTTGGCGGAAACAGGTATAAAAAATGACGAGAAACTTGTCCTGTTTTTAGGCCGAATCACGATGCAAAAAGGTCCCGAGTACTTTCTGCATGCCGCAAAGAAAGTCCTGGAAGTGATGGATGACGTCAAGTTTGTCATGGTCGGCTCCGGGGATATGATGCACCGCTCAATCGAAATGGCGGCAGAACTCGGCATCGGACATAAAGTTCTGTTCACAGGCTTTTTGCGAGGCGAAGACGTCGAAAAAATATATCAAATGGCAGACCTTTACGTGATGCCTTCGGTATCGGAACCTTTTGGAATCGCTCCCCTGGAGGCTTTGAACCACGATGTTCCAGTGATAATAAGCAAGCAAAGTGGTGTATCAGAAGTTTTAATGCATGCTCTTAAAGTTGACTTCTGGGACACAGATGAAATTGCCAACAAAATGGTAGCTGTATTGAAATATCCACCATTGCAAGAGACCCTGGCGAACCATGGCAATTTTGAGGTGAGAAAATTAAGATGGAAAGACGCAGCAGCCAAGTGCATCAAGATTTATGATCAGACACTGGTTGCGGTTTAACAGAATCACACAAAAAATAAACACAATACGAGATTAAATTATGCCTTCGGTATGCTTCTATTTTCAAGTCCATCAGCCCATGCGTTTGAGACACTATACGGTGTTTGACCAAAACGACTATTATTTCGACGATTACAAAAATGCTTCTATTTGCCGGAAGGTCGCAAACAAATGTTATCTTCCCGCGAATCGACTGATCCTTGATTTAATTAACCGATTCGACGGCCGATTCAAAGTGGCATACAGCATAACCGGCGTATTGCTTGAGCAGTTGCTTACGTTTTCTCCGGAAGTTATGAGCACATTCGATGCCCTTGCTGAAACCGGCTGCGTGGAATTTCTGGCCGAGACATATTATCACAGCCTGAGCTTTTTATATTCCCGCAACGAATTCGTCGAGCAGGTGAACAAGCACACTGAGACCATCAACAGTTATTTCGGCCAAAAGCCGCGAATATTCAGAAATACGGAATTGATATACAATAACGAGCTGGCCACACTTATCGAGTCAACAGGTAATTTTGACGCGATAATAACCGAAGGCGCAGACCATATCCTGGGCTATCGAAGCCCCAATTTTGTCTATAAGCCGAAAGACTGCAAACATTTGAAACTTTTACTGAAAAACTATGCGCTCAGTGACGACATAGCATTCAGGTTTTCCAATCGTGACTGGACACAATGGCCATTGACGGCAGACAAGTTCGCCCAATGGATAAGCGATGTCAACGGCAACGGCAATGTCGTGAATCTGTTTATGGACTACGAGACATTCGGCGAGCACCAATGGGAAGACACGGGCATATTCGATTTCATGCGTCATCTGCCGGAAACTGTTTTAAGGCACCCGGACAACAATTTTAAGACACCAAGCGAGGTAGTGGATAGTTATCAGCCCGTTGGGATAGTTGATGTGCCGCATGTTATAAGCTGGGCCGATATCGAAAGAGACCTATCCGCGTGGGTCGGAAACGCCATGCAATCCAACGCCATCCACGAACTTTACCGTCTTGAAAAGAAAATCAAACAAACCGCCAACGAAAAAATCATTTCGGACTGGCGAAAACTTCAGGTATCGGACCATTTTTATTATATGTGCACAAAATACTTTGCCGACGGCGACGTGCACAAATATTTTAATCCTTATAATTCACCTTACGACTCTTATATAAACTTTATGAATGTATTAGGTAATCTTAACAGCCGTTGCTTAAAAACCTCAGAAAAGCAATCGGCGGCTCTGACGCCGCAACAAAAGGCGACAAAGCGGTTTGTGCAAGCGGGCTCACACATAAATAAACCGTCCGATTTGCAAACGATAACTCAAGTTGCGCCTGCAAATCAGGACTGATTCTTTACTGCTGAAAACAACTTCGACTTTCTTGCAACAGGGACTTTATAAAGGAGTAACATAATAGGATAAAAGGAATGTCCAGGGGGCCCGACAAATTCCCACGATGACGTTTTTCGGAGCAAGATTGTGTTAGCACTGCAAAAAGCCGATAGTAGATGGTCCCTGTTTCGCAACAAGTCTCATACCGGAAGTCCTGCACAAGTACACATATCAACAGTCAATCAACCTATCGAGAATTTATTGACGAAAGAGTGGCTGTTGACCAACGAGCACGGCAGCTACGCATCATCGACCATCGTCGGCTGTAATACTCGTGGATATCACGGGCTACTCATCGGCTCCCTTAACCCTCCGGTTAACAGGATAATGGCGCTGGCCAATTGTCTGGAGATGGTCATTGTTAAAGGCCAGTCATTTAACCTTTCAACGTTCGAATTCAACGACAAATTCACGCCGGCCGGCCATACCCTTCTAAAGCAATTCCGACAGGATTTCGGGGTACATTTCGACTACGAGCTGGGCAAACTCAAACTGACTAAATCCCTATATCTTCTCCGCGATAAAGATACCGTAGCCCTGTCCTATGATTTTAGCAGCGTTCACGAGCCGATAGAGTTTGTTTTACGGCCATTCGTCGGCTTAAGAGACTTCCACACCCTTCAGCATTCTCACGCTCCATTATGTTCCAAACGGCTCGGCGAGAGCGTACTGGTTCGTCATGATGTGCCGAATAGCTGCGAGTTATTGCTGAACTGCCCATCCGTGAACTTTGTCACTGATCGTCAATGGTGGTTTAATTTCGTATATCGAAACGACAGAGAAAGGGGTCAGGATTTCACCGAAGACTTGTGGAGCCCCGGGTTTTTCAAGCACCGGATAGAAAAACCGGGTAAAATTGTTTTATGGGCAACTCTGAGCCCACCGCGATCGGGCTTCAAGGGCGAAGAACTGACAGGGCTTAATATCGAAACAGTCCGAAAAAATCTGCTAAGACATCAGGAAAACATAAAAGGCAAAGCCATCTCGATGCGAGTATCGAAAAACGGAAATAAAGTTTCAAGTTTCGAGACACTTTGCCTGAGAGCCGATGCTTTTATTGCAAAACGACAAACAACCAACCACCACGGTCCCGGAGACTCCTCACTGAGAACCACTATTCTGGCCGGCTACCCATGGTTTGCAGACTGGGGCAGAGATGCCTTTATTTCTTTGCCGGGTCTGCTACTGTCAACCGGCAGGTTTGACGAGGCAAAATCCGTCCTGACTACATTCGCCTCAGCAGCGGACGAGGGTATGATTCCAAATCGTTTTGATGACAGGAGCGGCACAACTTACTTTAACAGCGTTGATGCTTCTCTCTGGTTTATCAACGCGGCTTTTCAATATCACAAGGCCACCGGTGATTCAAATACCTTCAATCAGGAGCTCATACCGACAATCCGCTGGATTGTAGAGTCCTACCATAAAGGCACTCGGTTCGACATCCGTGCCGATGCCGATGGCCTTATAACAGCAGGTAATTACCAAACACAGCTAACATGGATGGACGCCAAGTACGATGGGCTCGCCTTTACGCCCAGATGTGGAAAAGCGGTCGAGGTCAACGCCCTGTGGTATAATTCTCTCTGCCTATTAGCCCAATTTGACGCCGATTGGGATATAAAAAACTCAGAGCACTCTGTAAGGAACCCCACTGACTATAAATCAATGGCAGATAAAGTACGGACAAGTTTTTGCGAGCTATTCTGGAACAAAGACAAGGGTTACTTAAACGACTGCATTTTGCCTGACGGAGCGATCGAAGACAGCCTCCGGCCGAACCAGATATTCGCTGTTTCACTTGGGTTTTCACCATTGTCGCCATCACAGCAAAAAGCCATCGTCAAGGCAGTGCAAAAACAGTTGTTGACACCTTACGGGCTGCGAACATTGAACGTTCAAAACAGCCGCTATCATGGTATATATACCGGCCCTCAACAACAACGTGATGAAGCTTATCACCAGGGTACAGTATGGTCATTTCTGTTAGGGCCGTTTGTGGAAAGTTTCCTGAAGGTCAACGGCTTCAGCCGCAAAAGCAAAAAAAAGGCTGCTGAATTTATCCAGCCTCTGCTGAAGCACCTCACTGAAGACGGCTGTCTCGGGTCCGTTTCGGAGATATTCGACGGTGATAAGCCGCACAAACCAAAGGGCTGCTTTGCTCAGGCATGGGGCGTTGCCGAACTCCTCAGGGCGTATCAGTTGATAAACGACTAAATCCCTCGATCTGTTGCTAATCATAAGATCAATATTCAACAGTTTAATTCTGCACGAATCAGGCAGCCGTCACAGGGGCAGAAAGCTCGAATATTCTCCTCTGGCGTGGCGGGCGGCACTTCACAGCCCGGCATCAAAATGAATTTGTCCGGGACGTCTTTAAGGCACTGCCTGGCGGTATCGGCAACTTCTTCACTGCTGCCATGAAACAAGACGCCGGCCGGATTAAAATTACCGCACAGAGTAACCTCGGGCCCGGTAAGCTCCCTGGCCATCTTGAGAGGAACCATCCAGTCAACATCTATGATATCCGTTCCGCTTTGGGCCATGTGTTGTACGATATTTTTTATATTGCCGCAGACATGCAGTTTTGCCGCGGCCCCGGCCTCGTGGATGGCCGCTATCAGTTTCTGCTCCAGAGGCAATACAAGCTCGGTATACATCTTTGGAGCAATCAGGCTTGCCGCCGAATCACCAACACCAACCATGTCCGCACCGGCCTTTACCTGGGCCACGGCAAAGGTAATTTCATTCTGGATGATAATGTTGCATGCTTCAAGGAACAAGTCCGGCCTGTCTATAATGTCAAGCATGGCATTTTCAACCCCGCGAAGGTCGCCATACTCCGCCAACGGGCCTTCCACCCATCCAAGAACGCTGTGAGTTTGTCCGATTTCAGAGGCCATCTTACGCACACTTTCAATCCGCTGCTTCGTGCGTTCGGCGTTTTCGATATCAAACGGCTTCAAGCGAGGTATGTCCTGGCGGCTCTTTAGGAATATATCCTTCGGCCTTCCGACTCCTTCGGGCGGATATTCGAATTCCATTCCATAAGCGGATGCTTCACGCCATGGGTCACTTATCGCGCTTATCTGGTCTATATTAAACGCCCGTGTAACCGCAAGCTGTGCCTGGACCAGGACGTCACCATCGAGATAATAATCTCTGTACGTACGCCCGATGAAATTGCCCGCCCAGGCCATAAAGATAGGAGTAACGGCGGGACGGTCGTAAGAATTGCCCTTTAAAATCGCATAAATTCGTTCTTTCGGAGTCATAAAATCACCTTCTGTTATTTTGATAAACCAGCCGAATTGACCATGGCCAAAAACGAGCTCTTAACCTGCTCAAATGCCGGTTGCCTCTGAGCTTTTCCGGTACCGGTCTTTTTCAACCAACGGGGCGAAATCATAAGCAAATAATCAAAGCCGGCCGGTATAACGTCCTGGCTTTGGCGAAACGCCTCACGCAGCAGCCTCTTCAAACGGTTACGAAGAACCGCACCTCCGCATGATTTGCCTACAGATACCCCAAGTCGAGCAAAGCTGCAATCGTTTTCGGCCATGTACAGCGTTAGCGGCCCGTTGCTCAGACGCCGGCCGCGGTCTAAAACAGATTTGAACTGCCGGTTGTTGATGAGCCTTTTCTCTTTCGAAAATGAAAGCCGCTTCAAGATTCCACCACAAGAAAAAAACTTTTCTGTCTCTCAGAGCTAAAACAAAGCACTACACTTACGCCATACTATCAGCTTTTTGCTGTCTTGACAATACCTCAGCACTCAGAGACCTGTGAACTGCGCGACAATTCAAAACACCGACAAATCCGTCGTCTTGATTTGAAATCACAACCGGCAGGTGTCCGAGGTCAAAATGCTTTGTCCTCTCAAACGCCTCAGCCAAAGGCACATCAGGTGTTACCTTGGCAATGACAGGTTCGGCTATATCCAGGGCCACCAGCCAGTCGTTCAGCTCCTGTGTGGCAAAAGTGTTTCTGATACCATTCAGCGTTATGCCGCCTATTAACTTGTTGTCACTGTCAACAACCGAGTAGAAGAAATTATTGGTGCCGCTGACCATTGTGATAACTTCACTCAGAGGCATTCCCGCTGAGATGACCGGCACATCC
>CAZWME010000223.1:0-7297 GCA_964634515.1 uncultured Pirellulales bacterium
GTCTATGAAAAATCTAAAGAATGGAGCATTTGAAGTTGAACTGCCAACTAATGTTATTGAAAAGCTTTTATCCGGCGATATTACCCACGAAGACTTACATCAACAGTATAGCGATGATCTAGCAAACGCATTAGAAAATGCAATCAAACAGGGCCAACATATCATTGGCTGTGAATACGTTTCTTCTGATCCAAAATCACGAAAGCAAGACTATATTCGCCTGAGATATAGTTATCCAAAGCCCCAAATTATATCTGATACAAAAAGAGGAAGAGACGGGTAGAGTGTACAAAATAAATTTTGAATACGCAGAAGAAATAATTGTCGTGTCTCTATGTTAAATATAGGCCAAGCCGTATTTTGTTATTGAATAAATCTGCGTGTGCAACTTATTACACACCATACAAGACTGGATAATAAAAATATCTCCATTTTGAGGTATGCAAAATGAAAAAACGAACCTCTCGTTCAAATCTTCGCAAAAAGGTGGAATTAATGTATCGGAAATACCGAGTAATAATGATTTTTGCAACAGGTATAACACAGACCGAGCGAAGAAAAATAGACAGGAGTTTGAAAGTATTACCTACGCTTTCACGTCGTGAGATTCTTGCACGACTTCCAGAACTCAAAAAACTCTTGGATGAGCTTTCTGATCGTTATGGCGTGAAGGGAAACTTAAAGCAGATGGAAAATCTAATCAACGGAAAGTCCACAATACCCGGTGATACTCACTTGCTTCTCACAAAATTCGATATACAGGAAAAACTATTTGACCATTACGAACGAGCATTACCGATTTTTTCGGATTTGCCAGCTCACGCGAGGATAGGGATTGATGTGTTTGGGATCAGAAAACAAAAAAGAAAATTTGAATTTGTATTACTTGAAGCTTCGCTTTTTGAAGATGTGGCCGCACTTTGGAATAACACACTGGAAGTATCGGAATTACTCCGGACAACCCAAAACGATAATCCTGAGCTTATTAAGCGAAAGAATGCTCTCAAGCGAGCCACAGCCAAAGCTGTGTTTAACCTTATTGAGGGCTACTTGAATGGAATCGCCTTAGACATTTTACTAATTCAGGATACTACGCCTGTTGAGAAGATTAAGTTAAAGGAATGGGACGAAGAAAGTTCACGGCCACGTCCATTGAGTTTAAGAGACAAACTCCTACAGTATCCAAAGATAGCTTTGAAAACAAAACATCCTCCGCTTGACGAGAGAAATTGTCAGGAGATGGCAAAGATTCTGGAGTTAGAGCAACGTATCCGGCACTCACTAATCCACCCAAAACCTGAACCTGAAGTGGAGCACATATGTAGTGCTTATAGAATCCGTGAAATCGTGTATATCCAACTATCGACTGACGAAGTTGCTGAATTGTGCGATCTCAGCGTTGGTCTCATTAGGAAGATAAGCAACACGATCGGTGAAGAATTTGGGAAGGTTGATCTATGGCTAAACAGACGTGATGAATCCGGAAGATTCCCAGAGGAAACATTCGTGTAAACAACTGAGTTAACAATCCTATCAGTTTTCAGTAATCCAGTTAATCATATTAAAGAGAATCTTGTCGGCCACGGGGTCGGCACTGAGGTTATCGATAAGGCGAAGTTGTGAGAGGACACAGCTCCCCTTGCCGCAGGAAACCACAGCTAAGTCCGAGCCCCACCACGTATCACCCGGCCCATAATAGTGGCGCTTGCTTAATTCAAAATCAGGGGCAAAGTCAAATCCAATGGCACCGGCGATCGTTTCTCCATCGACATCCAGCAGTGTATGTTCAGCCCAGACGTTTTCGTACACCGGGCCCATCATACAGTTGACCGGTAAACCATCAAAAACCGGATGATCGTTGACAAGGTGCGGAATGCACAGCCATAAACCAATGGCGGCTTTTGTACGAACTTGCACAGGCAGCAGCTCTGACGCTTTCCCGGCCCTGGCCCAGGGAGCTTTTAGTCCGCTCCCCTGCAAATAAACGGCCGAACCTCCGGCCTTGATAAACTCTTTTAGCTCGCCGAAAAGTTCCTTTTGCTTTTTTGTTTTCGCTTCGGTGCGCGAAACGAATACTGGTAATGAACGGTCGATCTTCGCGTCAAATTCCACAAATGCGATACCGGACTTTTTCAGAAACGGCTTTAACGAATTGCTCGGATCAAGAACCGCAATGTTATGCTTAGGAACGGCAAGCCCTTGTTCAGTAAACACGTCGAAACTGTATTGGTTTCCGGCAATAAGCGAGCCATTGTCAGCAATGATTTGTGCTTTTAGGGTATAAGTGCCTTCGAGTACTTTTGTATCGAATTGTTCTTTGAAAAGCTGCGTGATGCCCGAAGCCATATTAACGTTAATTTTCTTTGTGAACACTGTTCTGTTTTCATCGGACACTATTTCCAACTTCAAAGTTCCTTTGATCGGCCCCAATTCATTGACAGAAGTAATCTCGATCTTAGTGCCCTGCTCGGCATAGACATTACGCGGACGCATGCGGACAGCAACGATTCGCGGCTGGTTGGCAGCTTTGGTTCCTTCATAGACATACGTCTTTGGATTGCGCCAAAGGTCCAGCAGTCCGGCACCGATGATCCAGTCACCGGCGACCAATGCATGAATACAGTAGCCTTTGACTTCCGGGTTGCAGCGAACCGCCTCGATCATGCGCTTGTTCGCGGCGCCGTGTATTTGCTGCTCATCAAGACAGAGCTGCTTCAGCTCCGGGTAGATCTTATCGAATCCGCTATCTTTCAATGCCTGTATATGTTGATCGGCGAGGCGGCGATGGTAAATTGTCGGCGGCACGATGGGATTACCGATCCGGGCGAATCGTTTGTTATTGTCCACCAGGTCGGGCAGACTGCCGTAGCCCAATTCCGAAAAGAATGACATCAATCCCGGAATCACATTCCTGCCGGGTAACCTGCCTTTAAGTCCCATCGCCCGCATTTCTTCGTGGGTTTTGCTGCCGGTCAGTGTCAGCTTTTGGTAGATCTCGTCGTTTACAAAAGGTCCGGGATAGTCGTGAATATCGTTGAACTTCGTCGGCTCGGACTCATACGGCAGGAACATGCTTGCACCCTGTGCCCATCCGCCGGACTCATCGAGGATCATACGCGTCGGATCGAGCTTACGGGCAAGCATCGACATCGGATGGAGCAATTGTATCAGTACCGGGCGTTTGAGTTCATTGAAAAGCTCCCATTGCACAACACATGTGCGGTTCCGGTCACGCAGGATGCTTTGGCGTATTTCGTTTTCAGCCCATCGGGGTAAACGCGCCGATTCAAACGGGAAATCCATACACTCGATCGCCATTGAACCGACGGTCATCACCCCAATCTCATCGCACAGGTCCAGCCACATTTTCGGGGGCGGTTTCCGCCATGGGCGTATCATGTTGAATCCCGCCTCTTTCGCCAGCTTGATTTCGCGCACGGCCATCTCGCGGCTGTCCGGGTAAGCCAGCTTGGTCGGGTACAATCCCTCGAAAAATGTTGCCTTTAGATATATCGGTTTTCCATTTAGATAAAATCGCTTGTTGCGGATGGTGAATTGGCGCATACCAAATCGACTGCTCCAACTGTCAGATATCCTGCCGTCACAGGCTACGCTTATATCAGCGCGGTAGAGGTGCGGGGCATCCGGTGACCAGTACTTCGCGTTGGGGATATTCAGCGTCCAGCTTAGCTCTTTGATGCCGGGTTTCATATTCAATGCTTTGTTCATACGCGCGACGACTCTTCCCGATCTCACCGAACGAGCGGCAAGTTCAATTTGTGCCGGAGTATTCTTTAGTCCTGCGTGCTCCAATTCCATGTGGAAAATCGCTGTGTTGTCGGAAATTTTCGGTTCAATGAAAACGTCTTTAACGTAAATATCATCGGTAGCAATAAGCCTGACCGGCTGCCAGATACCGCCGGCAATAGCGCCTCGCCATTGCGGTGTTTCCATCTTTCCCACGCCGTCGATAGTGTTGTTCTGCAGCAGGATCGGGCCTGTTACGCGAAGGATAAGAACGTTTTCCTCGCCGGGTCTTAGCAGCTTGTCGATGCGAAACGTAAACGGCGTGAACCCGCCCTCATGATAACCTGCCGCCTGGTCATTAATCCAAACTTCGGAAAAGAAGTTTACTGCGTCAAAATTAAGATGGACGACCTTACCTTCCCAGTTTGCCGGGACCTTGAACGTGCGGCGGTAAAAAGCTACGCCTTCATAATCTTTCTTAACCTCTTCCCAGCAGCATGGAACATTGATATTTCGTTTTGTGCTTTGTGCAAAGAACACCTTGTCCTTGTACCATCCAGCATCCCTGCCAACGTTTTCGTGGTCAAAGATGATTTCCCATTTCCCATCAAGCGACTGCTCCTGCCGGGCATTGCCTGTTACTTCATTACCTGCTAACGCCAGGCAACCGATCTGGGACAACATCAGCAGGCTAATGGTCGCAAACTGACATTTACTTTTTAGACGCTCCATAACCATATTTTCCTTCGCACTTTTCAGAATATGGTTGAAATAAATCAAGGCCAGCCGGCCCATCCGCCGCCGCCGTCGAAGCAATACCTCTGACAAAAGATCGTCTCGTTAATCCATTGTTTCTGTTAGTGTTTGTTTTATCTGGGGCCATAGTTTTATCTGACATTTCAAATTTACCAGCTTATGTTCACATGCCAGGGACCTTTTTTAGTGTCGGCAAGTGTTAGCGTAGCCATGAGGCGAGTAGGTCCTTTGTCTATAGACATACCTGTGAACCTGGCTGAGGTCTGGCCTTTATCGATAGTATGTCTGACTTTGCGACCTGAGACTTCGAGCAGCAGTTCGCCGCCGGTGTTTGCAGCAGGAAAATCAATCTTGATATCGTATTTACCGGCCCTGGCGGCGTAGAGTTCCCAGTAACCGTTGGAATCGCCCGCCCAGGGGCGGCCTTTTGCGTGTCGCCAGTCCTGCCGCGTAAGGACAACCGGATTTTCATGGGTGGTGCCGATATGGATTTTGGGCGGCGCGTAGTTGTCGGCTCTGGTGCCGCTAACGTCGGCGAACCACGCCTCGTACTCTCTTCGCATCGCCTTGACGATATCAGGTCGCTCGGCGGCGAGGTCGTTTTGTTCAAGTGGGTCGGCGGCCATATCGTAGAGTTCGAATTTCGGCTGGCCTTCGAAGTTCTCGCGTCCGAATCCACTGCCGTGAAGTAGTTTCCACCGCTGGTTTCTTGCGGCGAAATGGTGATAACGAACGGGTACGTCGCCGCGGTGCGACTGGATGTAGATAGTGCGGTCGCGCCATGCGATCCTTTTGCCCTGGAGCAGGGGCAGGATGCTTCTGCCGTCGAGTTCGAGGCCATTCGGCTTCTGTACACCGCAGGCTTCAAGGATTGTGGGGAGCACGTCGATGTGCGCGGCGATTCGGTTCGAAGATGCCCCTGCCCTGACGACGCCCGGCCACTGGAAGAAGAACGGTGAACGAATACCACCCTCGTGAACGTGGCTTTTCATGCCTTTGAATCCGGCGACGTATCGGCGGCCGTTGGGGCCGTTGTCAACCATGAATATAACGATAGTGTTATCGGTGATACCAAGCTGGTCGAGTTTGGCGAAGAGCTTGCCCACGTTGTCGTCGATGTTGGTAATCATTGCGAATATTCGGGCACGCTTGTCGGGATCATTGTCGTCGGGGAGTTTGTGTCCCTTGTCCTGCGGGAAGTTCCGGTTGCTCAGATCCATTGCTTTGTACTTTTGGTAAAGTTCTTCCGGGACATCGTCGAACGGGCCGTGCGGGGCGTTTGTCGGGATGTAGGCGAAGAAGCTCTTCGATTGAGCGGTACACTTTGCCATCCAGCTCATCGCCCTGTCAAAGTACACATCGGTGCAGTAGCCTTTGAATTGCTTCGGTTGGCCGTTGTCCATAAGGATTGGATCGGTGTATTTGCCTTCGCCACCGGGTGGATCGGCGGGCTGACCTATCCCCCCGCCGCGGTGTACGACGGACTCGCTGAAGCCCTGGTCCATCGGCCGCATAGGGTAATTGTCACCGAGGTGCCACTTGCCGAAGATGCCGGTTTCATATCCCGCCTCGCGGAGGATTTCGGCGATGGTGGTCTCTTTCGGCTCCATCATCGCCCTGCCGACCCAGGTATCGACCACGCGTGTGCGGTAGTTGTATCGGCCGGTCATAAGACATGCGCGGGTGGGAGCACATACGGGACAAACGTAGAAATTCTCCATTGAGCCGCTACGGCCAGCCATGGCATCGATATTGGGCGTTCGTATGAGGTTGTTGCCCGTAGCGCCGAGATCGCCGTAGCCCTGGTCGTCGGTCATAACGAGGATTACGTTGGGCCTTTTTCCTGCCCCGCGGGTGCCAGCCAACTGTGGACCGCATCCCGCTAAAGCCAACGACCCCGCACATAGACCTTTTAGAAAGTCACGTCGTGATAGAATTCCTGAACTCATAGCCGCTCCTTTGATTTTGAATCATAAAAAAGACATTTGCTTCGTACGAAACCAATAACTTTATCAAATACATATTACTCTATCAAGAGATTCCACATGCAAAGCTAATCTGTATTCACACCAACCTGTCCCGGCTGTCAATCCGGCCCAACTTTTTTAGACCGCAGGTCATCGATATGCACCGGAGAATTTACAAAGCTATTTCCCTGCATAATGACCCGCCCTGCCATTTGGCCGATACGAATACCTGTTTTCTGATTCTTTCCTGCTGTATTTTCGAATTTCGTATTGCGAACAGTGATATCTTCGGTTTTTCCCTGAATATCAATCCCGAATCCTGGCTTTTTCGTACCATTATTACGAATGAGGCAATTCACGATAAGGTTCCGGCTGCCGCAGCGAAATTCATTAGCCTCCTTACGAAAAAGGATTCCAACTTCTCCATTACTTTTGATCATGCACCCTCTGATAACATTGTCCGTATCCCGGTGGCCGATACTGATTCCGTATCTGCTGTTACCGGACAAGATGCAATTTTCCGCCAAGCCGTCGGATACGCTCCAGCAAAAGAATATCCCCTGGCTATTGCCCCGGGATATACAGTTTCGAAAGAAAGGCCGCTGAGAGCCGCTTCCGGGATGGAACCCAAGGTCGGCGTTATTTATTGCCTGGCAGCTTTCATACTGGATATCATCACAAACCTGGAAGCTGAAGCCGTCTCCATTATAGTTACGGGAAATAACATTCTTAAAACGCCACTTGTTGCAATACTGGATAAAGACACCGCCGGAGAAGTTGCCGTTAATGTGCTGATTTTTATCACGGTTGCCGTCGAGCACGATATC
>CAZWME010000224.1:0-7277 GCA_964634515.1 uncultured Pirellulales bacterium
TCGTTTGGGCAGAGGCTCAAATTTGGGCTGCTCGGGGGAAATTTGTGCCTCTGGGACCCCGAACGATTTTTCTCGGTCGTCTGAAACGTCGAATGCACCTACCCATTTCCCGGATGAGTCGATAATATTTATTGAGGCTCAATTTTATACTAACCTTAACGTGGTAGCAGCCACAATGCTCTCTAAACTCCAAAGCAGGAAAAAGACGGGTTTTTTCATCCTTTAAACTCGTCAACAGCCGGTATTTGATCCACCGATTGTCGCAGGACAGGATATACGTTAATATATACCTGCTATGAATCCATTCTCGTCAAGCGCCAAGGACCTCAAAATGCATTTTTTTTCTTAATGCATAAAATCTATTCCCACAGAGTCTTTTTTGATATCAGACCAAACAACTGCTTATTCTGCTATACATGCTTTGATGCTATTCAAGCCGACGAATTAATCCGCCGGCAGTACCGCACCGGCTGGGACATGTCTCTACCAACAGCAATCTCAAACCCAACTAAAAACTAAACACTCAAAACTAAATTGCTTGACTCTCGTCAAGCTTTCCGTTATTTTACTCCCCTAAAGGTGTGAAACACCCGGGAGTGGAAACAACACTAGACATGCTTCACGAGATACGAAATTGTTTGGCGGGAATTGTAAGATATTGTGTTTATATACAAAATTGTTGTCTAATATTATATTCGACGGAATTGTATTTATAAAATAATGAAGCTTCTTATCGCTGGTATTACGCATTTCGATGTCTTAGGACATCGAAGACTCATTGAGTGGTTGAAGCAAAAATCTGCTATCGAATCTGGTACCCCAGAGTTTGTTGCAGTTGAGTGGGACAAAGATAGCTTTTCCCTTCTCAAGGCACATCGAAACCTGATTGGAGAATTCGCTCGCAAAGAATGGCCTACCGCTCCAAATTCTTTTGTTCAGGTTATTCAACAGTCTCTCGGTTATGAGGGGGACACCCATAAAGAGGTATTACCATCAGTAGAGACTGTTTGGTTAGATAATGGTAGAACCGTTGTTGATGAAACCAACGTAAGCCAGTATTGCAGAATGCGTATGGATATATAAAGCTTTTGCTCGAAACACTTGTCTTAATTTCAGTGAAAATATGCTCATAAATATGAGTCTGAAAGCTTGGCAGACATACGAGTCCGCCGAAACAGAGGGGACAGAGTGCGACATTATATTTTCAGATAAGATTATGTCACAGATTAAGCATGCAAAGTCCGATTGGGCTATTGTTATAGTTGGTGCTAACCATGCAAGCCTTTCTCCTGGTTGCATGGTTTCACATCTCAGCGAACGAGGTAGTATTTGCTTGCCAGAGGAACTCAGACCGAATTGGACGGACGAAAGGACATAATCGTTGTCCTAAGGACTCCATAGGAGAAATGAAAGAAATTGGACGAGACTACCATCGGCTGATAAATATTGAAGAAGCAACGGGAACTTGTTATATAAGAAGAAATAACTCTGTGTTTGGCGTTTTATACAGAATTGTTGTGAGGTATAAAACAAATGATTAATACAATTATGGAAAATCCAGATAAGAATTGAAATGTTGATTAACTTGACCAAAGATTATATTGATTATCTGCCAAGATCGGTATCGGTTCTGGAAAATCCTCAAAAGGATATTCCCCGTATTGCTAAAAATAAAATGTTATTAAAACAAATTGAATCAGCAGTTCAGCAGATACCAACAACCCACAATCTGTATCAAGCTGATGCCCGTAGTTTGTCATTTATCAATGATGAATCTATTCACCTTGTACTTACATCCCCCCCATATTGGACTTTGAAGAAATATCGGGATAACGAAAACCAATTAGGCGAAGTTGAAGATTATGAACGCTTCCTGAATGAGCTGGACAAGGTTTGGAATCACTGTTACCGGATGTTGGTTCCCGGTGGCAGATTAGTTTGTGTGGTTGGTGATGTTTGTTTATCCCGTAGGAAGAACAATGGAAGACATACCGTTATACCATTACATGCTTCCATTCAGGAGCATTGCAGAAAGATAGGTTATGACAACCTTGCTCCTATCATCTGGTACAAGATTGCCAATGCAAAATATGAATCTAATGGAAACGGTGCCGGGTTCCTTGGCAAGCCGTATGAACCTAATGGTGTAATTAAAAACGATATTGAGTTTATTTTGATGGAACGTAAACACGGTGGTTACCGTAAACCATCGATTGCAATCCGTACACTTTCCATCATATCCAATGAAAACCATAAGCAATGGTTCCAGTCGATATGGTCGGGTGTAACTGGAACATCCACCCGTAACCATCCCGCACCATACCCCGAAAAATTAGCAGAACGTTTGATTAGAATGTTCTCTTTTGTAGGTGATACGGTACTTGACCCATTCATGGGAACTGGAACAACAACGGTTTCTTCTGCCAAATGGGGAAGGAACAGTATCGGTGTTGAGATTGACCCGCACTATTTTGAACTTGCTGAAAAACGCATTCGCAAGGCTACGGATTCTCTGTTTTCCCATGTTGAAATTACAACTACGATTAAGAAAGAATAAAATGGATTACACAGATCAAATATCAGCAGCAGTTGAACACTTTTGGAGAACCAGATTTAAACAACATGAGAATCAGGGTTCTGCAACTGGTAAGAAGGATGCTGGTAACCGAAGTGCTGTAACTGGTGGTGCACAACTTGACGGTTTTATTCGTTTACTTGCTGTAATCCTTGAAGATGCAGGCTTGGCGAATCATGAAATTTACACGAAGAAAACTGTTCTTCCGGGTTATTTTAGGCCTACCAAAGATTGGGATTTGGTTGCTGTTGTCAGATCGGGATAACGGCCTAAACGGTGAGTACTCTGAACCGAATAAAGAAGTGAGCTTCAAGGCCTTTGCCACTTCTTTGAGTGCACGTGCAATTGCTTTTGCCAAAATGCGGGACAAATAAAACCCCTTTTGGTCTGTTTCTTTTTGACTTTTGTTCGAAAATATAATAATTCGCATCTCGCATCAAAACCAAAAATCAACAAAAACTTGTCCTTAGCAGAGCCTGCCCTTGTATCTTATTTTCTAATCGATATAACAAGATGTGGCGTTCTTTAACAACAGTATCGTTCGGGCGGATTTAGTTCACTTTAGGCACTTTAGTTCACTTTGAACTTTTTCCAATCTCTAATTTTTATCCGGCGTCGTCTGACGGACTCTAATCCCAAACCTAACTCAAAACTCAAAACTAATTTACGGAGCCTGCACTTTGATATTCGAAATTCCTTGTTGAATATTCGATATTTCTTTTGCTTTTCTGTCTTTTCTCTGTTATTTTCCCCGAAAGGCGTGAAACAACCGGGAGCGGAATCAACAAGAGAAGCGATTCACAAAATACGAAATATTTTGTGTTTTATACAGACTGTATAATCATTGTTCTGTTTCAGAAAGGAAAATAAATGAAGCGTTTTCTTTTCATCCTCGGCATAGTCATCCTTGCAATACTGGTGTTTACCTGGGGTTTGGTTGCTGGCACCATGTTGGACTGGTTCCAATTGATGACCGAAACATCTTTTTTTGAAAACGAAGCAATCAGTACAGCTAATACCTTCACGGTAGTGCAGATGCTCGACAAGAATGAGATTGATGAAGCTAAAGCTTCACTCAATCTCACTCTCGACACACAGATAATGTCTGTTAGCATGCTCATGTCTGCGTGCGACAACAAGAAGAGCAGGCGGATGGCCAACGGTATTCTTGCTCGCATTGCAAGACACAGAGAAAAGTATCCTGTTCATGCTACTGTGGAGGGAGCTGATGAAGTGATTCAAGAATACTTGGAGAAAGCACTACAGGAAGTTGAGAAACGTCAGAAAACAGAACCAACAAATCCACCCGGTCCTGAATAGCCGCCCGTTACACGGCTATTCTGCCGGGGGGTGGGATCATCCTGAGCTGGTCTAATAGGGCTTTTCTTGGAGTAAAGAGGCTTTGGGTGCGGTGATGGTGAGTTCAGTATTGCTTGTGTTATTAGTGAAAATCTTCCATATTTACTGTTCGATAATATCATGCTGCTTTTGAAAAACAAGTTCTCCGGTCGATTTCGACAAGTACTTTCACTAAAAATATAGCCATTTGCTCATATGAGAATAGCCAATCCCTATCCAAGGGCAGCATTTTCCAATACCTCAAGGCAAAATACCCCCTGCGAGCCAAGGATTTCCCTCAAGCCCTCGCTTTTTTCATCGATAATCAATCATGAATTCTATGGTTATCATGAAAATACGCGTTCAGATTATACAGCACTCATGAAAACGAAAAAGACATGACAATAAATGATTTTGTGACACAAACAGCTACCCACTTCAAAAAGAAGAAGCCATCGCTGGATATTTACGACTATTTGAGGGGCACAAAGGATTCTGTGATATTAACAGCCCAAAAAGGTAGCTACCAAAGGGCAGAGCAGAGGTTGCGTTATCGTTGGCCCGTTCGATTTAGCAAGGGCGTTGAGGAAAAAACCTCTCCGGGCCAAATCTTTGATGTTTGCAGCAGGGGATTGGCCATGCTTTGCCATGCAGATAAACACTGTCCTAATCAGGACCAGTTGGTCAAGGTTGACTTTGGTGTCCCACACTTTGACTCAACCGATTCCCTGGATGCTGTATTTTTCAACCGCATTGGGCGCGTATGTCGTATCGACAACCTTAGTAGTATGGTAAATCGTGTTGCAGTCCAGTTCACAGAAACATTGTTTTTCAAACCCGGTGAACAGAACATCAGTGAATCCGATGCTCAGCAAAGACTTGAAGCTAAAACTCGTTCGATTATCAGAGCAGAAGAAGAAGCTAAAGTTTATAGTGAAGCATTAGCCAGAACTGGAGAAAGAGTAAAGATAGAAGCCAAGGCTAGAGCGAAAGCCGAAGATAAGGTCAGGCTCGAGAGCCAAATAAGGGCAAACCTCGAAGCCCAAATGCAAGAGAAAATTAAGTCTTATGCCAACCAGATAGCCAGAATTAAAGCAGAAACCACTGAAGCAATTATATTGGCAAAAGCTGAGGCTGAAGAGAAACTAACGGCCGAAATCGAAGCGAGGTACAAAAGCCAAGCCAAATTAATGGTCGAGGCACAAGAGAATACAAGAGCTTACGCGCAAGCAAAAGCAAGAGCGGAGGAAAGAGCAAATATCGAAGCCAGGGCGAGAGCAATAGCCGAAGAGAAGGTTAGGGCCGAAATCCAAATTAGAGAAAAGCTCGAAGAAAAAATGCAAGCGAGAATTAAGTCTTATACAGACCAGATAGCCAAATTTAAGGCTGAGGCTACTGAAGCAGTGATATGGGCAAATGCTGAGGCAGAATATACTGTAGCCAAAGTCAAGGACGATCTCAAACAAAAACAAGACGTATACGCTGAGGCAAACATAGGGGCCGATGAAATAGTAAAGACCAAAGTCAAGGCGAGAACAAAAGCCGTAATCGTCATTGTTGCAATGCTCCTCGTGGGTACTTTGGCCCGTTTCTACCCAAAACTAAGAGACAAATCTGTTGATTTCCTCAATCGTGGCTCGCTCTATCTAAGGATGAACGAATATGAACAGGCCATTTTTAATTACACTAAGGCTATTGAGATAGCTCCAAAGATGGCTAAAGCATACTATAATCGCGGGAATGCTTTTATTGCTAAAGGCCAGTTTGACAAGGCTATTTTAGATTACACCAAGGCTATTGAGATAAATCCGGGATTTACTGAAGCCTACTACGATCGAGGATTGAACTATGCCATGAAGGGTGAATATGATCGAGCTATCTTGGATTACAATAAGGCTATTGAGATTGACCCAAAGATGGCTAAAGCATACTATAATCGTGGAAATGCTTATATTACTCAAGGCCAGTATGACCAGACTATTTTAGATTACACTAAAGCCATTGAGATAAATCCACGGTTGGGTTCTGCCTACCACAATCGGGCACTCGCCTACTATGATAAAGGAGAATATGACAAGGCATGGCAGGATATCCATAAGACAGAAAGTTTAGGATGTCCGATTCAACCAGGATTTCTCAAAGATCTTCGAAAAGCTTCCGGAAGAGTAAAATGAATTATCTTAAAAGTAAGAGTAGTGAGTAATAAAGTGGAGTTACAGGCGACAAGATTAAGAATAGTCAAATTGGGCCTAAAGAAAAGAAAGCGAACAGTTTAAATGATGTAAAAGTCCTGCTGTCCTATTTGGCTGTCTGGAATGAGTAGTAAAACGTAGAACGAGAGGCATAAATGAAGCGGTGCAGTAAATGTAAAAAACAGAAAGACGAGAGCGAGTTCAGTAAGAATCGTAAAAACAAAGATGGGTTGCGGTATTATTGCAAAGACTGCGAGCGGGCATATACGCGAGAGCGTTACGAACAAAAAAGAGGTTCAGCGAAAAAATACAACAATTATAAAGACCTTCATCGTGTTACCGGAGGTGTTAAGCAGAAGCAGTGCGGTAGATGTAAAAAGTGGAAGGATGAGAACCAATATTACAAACACAGCAGACACAAAGACGGATTGGGTGTGTGGTGCAAGGAATGTACAAATAAAGCTACCAACAAAGCACGAAAGAAACGATTAGCTACTCACCATCACCGTACACAAGCCGAGCAGCATGCGCTATTCAGTCTTTCTTCTTGTCTTTAAAAGTACAAAAAGGCCACCTGTTATTGCAATGACTATAATCCACTGGATACTCAGTCTGACTATGTCAATTTGTACTAATAGAAGAGGGTCGGCTGACGATACAGGACGATTCCATATAGGATGATAAGCCTCATAAAGTAGCCTGATGATTGGGGCAAACGTATGTGCTTCTTTTATCCTGCCACTAATCTGTAATAGCCACTACTTCATCTGACAGACGGTATCATTTTGTTCATTGTTGTTGTATATCCTTTTGCAGCCCTTTTTTCATTAACTTAGCCAATCCACATACTGTCCCCTCATCTTTCAATCTGAAACGCTCACAAGCCATCAAAATGGCGAACTCATCTTGAAGAGTTTAATCCTCCAGCACAATTGCCTGCCTGAAATCAACCAAATCTGCAGCCTTTTTTGCATTAATATAGGTAATATAACCACAAATTTCCCCCGCCTGCGCTAGATGTTATTAACAGGTAGTGAGATTGCGATTATCAAGTATCGAGTATCAAGCATCGAAAATTCGAGGAATTTTCAACAAAAACCACTAAAAACCAACAAATTCAACCATCCCCCACCTGCGCTAGATGTCATTAACAGGTAGTGAACTTACCATTA
>CAZWME010000225.1:0-7267 GCA_964634515.1 uncultured Pirellulales bacterium
TTAAACCAGACACCGGGATTCTTTGCCTCAGTAATGTTAAGGTTCCCAAATTCAGTATCAGGAGTGATTTTGATCCAATTGTTTCTGGATGCTTTTTTCACTTGTTCTATATCTTTTACGAATAGAGCTATCTGGTCTGTAACTGCAAGACTTTTGATTTGAGCCGCGTAAAATCCGCAAACTGCATAATCGATTTGTCTCTCATAGAAACTGACAAAAAGCTTATTAGAATCCTCAATTGCATAACGATATGTTTTCCTCTTTTTCCGATCTGTTGAATTAATGTAGCTTTCTGTAAGTCTGTCTAAAAGTTTTTCCTGATCAACAACAGATATGAGCGATCCGCTTCTGTTTATCAGCAGCTCTTCTTCAAGAGATTTTATGACTTTTGAGACTGTTGATAAAGTAATAATGGCGTTACGCTCATTGATAAAATCAACTGCTTCATACAAAGATGAGAATCCTTCCGGTTTCAGCAGTAAAGCTCTGCTTACAAGAGAAGATGTTCCTTGGAAAATTTTTTTGATTGGTGCTGTGTCGGGAAATCGGTTCCTCTGGCCCGTACGTTCGATATATATCTGGTTTGGAACCTTTATGGATATATTGCCGGAAAGGTCTATCCATGAAATGCCCTTGTCCTCCAGCATCTGAGCCTGTTTCTTGCTTATATAGGGAGCTATTAGAAGGGGAATTATATCAGGTTTGTTTGTTTGACTAATATTATCAGAAAGTTGTAGGGATTTTTGAAGGATATTTTTCGGTGTTGCTATAGATGCAATCTCCACTAAAGCTTCGAAACAGGGCCCGTCCGGAATCGAGAATCCTATAATTGCATCAGCTTGATATCCATCTGCCAGATTAACCTGCTCTTCAAGGCGATTGATTACTAAAGGCGCATATTGCCTGACGGAATTTTGCAGATATTGAATTATTTCTTTTTCTGTTATTCTCATCACTATTTTCCTAATTGTAACTGTTTTCCTATATAGGATATATCGTGATTTTAGGAAAGTATCAATAGTTATTTTCTTATTTTTAACTAATTTCCTATATAGGAAATCGCCTCATTTCAGGAAAATAGCTATTTTTCAGAATAAAATTGTTGGCATAACGCAGTTTTATTCGTTCAGAACACCCTCTTTCCATGTGTTTTCCGGGGAATTTTCAGTCAAAAACGCTCACACTTAAAAACAAAAATAAAATTTTTCAAATATTTTTTTACTCGTTTCCTCATAAGAACTTAGAGCAGTAAGCTTGCTAAAAAATTCATCAATTTTCGTACCAAATACGCACATAGCTCTAATTATAGGAGGGATATAAAATATATCGTATGACGTGAAGCGTTAAATGAAAATTGTATTGTGACCGATCGGTAAAAGGAAAAATCAAAAATCAAATGAAACAGTGCTCGGTATGCAAAAAGATAAAGATTGTCCCAGGCGGCTTCGATGATTACAGGCAACTTGCGCATTATCACTATCGTGAATCTAGGCCAGGGCCGTTCAAGAAAATCTTTGTATTGCGAAATGAAGTTCTAAGGGAAACACGGAACAATATCTTGGGAGTTATAGTTTATTCGATGCCTTATGTGGGGCTCGAGATTCGCAGCTTGGTTATGGATAATTTTTTTATCGGTTTCGACAAGCACACTCAACTTGGACTCATTAACAAAAACATTCGATGTATCAGTAGGCTTATTATTGAACCGAGGTTTCGAGGACTCGGACTTGCAACAAAATTAGTTCAGCAGACTATGCCGAAAATGAACGTGCCAATTATCGAGGCGGTTGCGGTTATGGGGAGGATCAATCCATTCCTCGAAAAATCCGGAATGAGACCTTACACATCGAAACCTTCCCAACGTTTTATCCAGTTCGTCGAAGCCCTCAGTATCATTGGGATTGAAGATAAAGACCTTGTCAATCCGCAGAAAGTACAGCAAAAACTCTCCCGGCTTAATGCAGAAAAAAACGAATTTATAGAGCGACAAATTAAGCGCTTCCTCAAAGGTTACGGCCGCCGCCGGAATATGCCACCAGGATTGGAGCGTACAAGATTCATATTGAGCAGGCTCAATGCCAAACCTGTCTATTATATCTGGTTCAACGAAACAATTTCAAACTACAAATTTTAGGTTTCAATTTCATTTATTATGGTCAATCGAATTCAATCTATCCCTCTGAATAAACTCATTGCTCATCCGGACAATCCGAACCGAATGAGCAAGGTCAAGTTTTCAAAGCTTCTTCGTAATATCGAAAGGACCGGCCGGTATGAGCCGCTGGTGGTTCGTCCGTGCCCGCAAAAACCGAAATGTTTTCAAATAATCAGCGGCCATCATCGCTGCCGGGCATTGAGAGAGCTTGGTTATAAAACCGTTGAGGCTCTTGTCTGGGACGTCAATGATCAAGACACAGACATACTCCTTGCCACGCTTAACCGCCTTGGCGGCTCGGACGTTCTTGATAAGAAGCTGGCTCTACTCAAAAGATTGAATAAATCCGCCTTTGACGGACGAACAGCCGAATTGGCGAAACTACTGCCCCAAACAGCGAATCAGATTAAACGGCTTACCAAATTTGCTATTTCCGATTGCCGAAAGGCGGTTGAAAATCGCAAATCAAAGATATTAAATCCGCTGGTGTTCTTCTTAAACGACAAACAGCAGGAGATTGTCGCAAAAGCACTGTCGGCTGCAATGAGCGAAGTCGAAGAAAACCGGACAAAGGCTGTAAAAAATGCGGCTGCTTTTACATACATAGCTCAGGATTTTATAAATTCTCGATAAGTCTGCCTGTAAAAAATAATCGGCACGTTTTGTAAAGGAAAACAACGAAATAACTATTGACAAATATGACTCTATTCTTGAAAATTCACTTTTAACAGAGAAGTTAACCTTCGTAACACAAATTGAAAAAATCAATATAGCGAGGTTGTGCAATGGCAAAGAAAAAGAAGATCATAAAGGGACCGTGGTCGTGGACCAAGAATGATATCAAGCTGCTCAAAAAACTCTACCCCAAAGGAAACATAAAGAAGATAGCTGAGCGGCTCAATCGGCCTTTAACGGCGGTGCGGCAAAAAGCATATGACATCGGGATGAAAAGTGACGTGTACAATTATTGGACGAAGGAGGATCTGCAACTGCTCAAAAAGCTTTACGCCAATACTGCAACAACAGAACTGGCCGAGAGGCTTAAACGTTCCGCCGGCTCGATAAAAACCAAAGCCCGTCAGTTGGGAGTTAGAAAATCAGACAGCTATCTCAAAGCCATCAAATCCCGTCCACGAAAGCGACGCAAAAAAAGCAAAAAATAATCTCAATATAAAAGTGATTTTATACTTCAATGCGAGTGGACGTTAATATGTCCGCTCATCTGATTATCCAAAATATAATGGGGAGGTTCTGACAATGCCCCGAGCAAAGAAATTGACAAAAAAACAGCTTGACGTTATAGAGGACCTGTTCGCCGGAGAGCTTGACGAGCAGGCAATACTGGAAAAATACAAGCTCAGCAGGAAGATTTATAACCAGTGGCGAAATGACGATAGCTTCGCCGAGCAGTTCGAGAAGCGCATCACCGATGCATATCGCCAAAGTGATGTCTTGATTGCGCGTTATGCACCCATAGCGGCGGCAAAACTGATTCAGCTCACGGATTCCGACAAGCCCGAAACCGCCCGCAAAGCCTGCCTTGATATAATCTCTATGCCAATACTAACAGCCAACAGAAAAGTTCCGTCATCCGACGAACCTCGGCCTGCCGATACCCAGCTCCCGGCCTCGCTTAACACAGAAACCGCAGGCAAACTCCTGGCCGTCCTCGCCGAAGAAAAAATAAATAATAAGCTCTAATTTTGAACGATATGCAGACCTCATACTTTTCCGTAAAAACTATAATAAGAATTCGCAAATTAAAGCAAAGTATAATAAGATTATCATCGAAGCAGTTTTGAACACTATCAGTAAGCAATCATGCTGTTAAAGAGCAGGCTGATATGACTAATTACACACGACGCGATTTCCTCAGAGCCGCCGGCACAACAGCGGCATCACTTGCAATCTCCAGTGGCGCATTAGCGAGAGGGAAAACAACCAATAAGCCTAATATACTGATGATTCTTGTCGATGACCTTGGTTACGGAGACCTCTCCAGCTACGGCGCCAAAGACATGCAAACGCCGAATATCGACAAGCTCATGGCTTCCGGTATGCGGTTTGATAACTTTTACGCCAACTGCCCTGTCTGCTCGCCCACGCGGGCTTCGCTGCTGACAGGCAGATACCCCGACCTTGTAGGCGTCCCGGGCGTTATCCGCACGCACCTGACAAACAACTGGGGCTATCTGGCTCCGCAGGCAGTACTACTGCCGAAGCTACTAAACCGCGCCGGATATCACACCGCGATGGTTGGCAAGTGGCACCTCGGCCTGGAATCTCCGAACACTCCGAACGAGCGGGGCTTCGACCACTTCCACGGCTTCCTTGGCGATATGATGGACGATTACTACAACCATCGACGCCACGGCAACAACTATATGCGGCTCAACAAAAAAGTAATCGATCCCAAAGGCCACGCCACCGATTTGTTCTCGCAGTGGGCTGTAGATTATATAAATTATCGCTCAAAGGCAGCACAGCCGTTCTTTTTATATCTGGCGTACAACGCACCCCATACCCCAATCCAGCCGCCTGCTGATTGGATTAAGCGCATCAAAAATCGCGAAAATAATATCAGCGATAAGCGTGCAAAACTCGTCGCACTGATTGAGCATCTCGATGATGGCATCGGCAGGGTGATAACCGCTTTGAAAAACTCCGGCCAAAGCGGCAACACGCTAATCATCTTCACTTCCGACAACGGCGGTCAGCTTAACGTCGGAGCGAACAACGGAAATCTAAGAGCTGGCAAACAGGATATGTACGAAGGCGGCATCCGCGAACCTATGTGCGCAGTCTGGCCAAACAGAATAGAGCCCCGCTCACGAAGCAGTTGCGTCACTCTAACTATGGACCTTTACCCGACTATCTGCGATGCTGCGGGTGCTTCTATTGAGCACAAGATAGACGGCAGAAGCATATTGCCGACTCTGCTTGGCAGGGACCGGCCCCGGGAGGACCGTTTCCTCTTCTGGGTGCGCCGTGAAGGCGGATGGTACGGCGGACGGGCTTATTATGCCGCACGCTATGGCGATTATAAACTCGTCCAGAACAGCCCCTTTGAGCCGCTGGAACTCTATAACCTAAAAGACGACCCAAAGGAACGTAATCCTCTTGGTAGAAAGCACAGAATGTATCAGAGACTCTTTACCGCTCTGCGCAATCACATTATCGAAGCGGGCGCCGTACCATGGGAGAAGTATCCGGTTGATATAAAAAGCTCTTAACAATCCTGAAAAGTGAATATGTGGGTGTAAACTGTCACAATGAGCAATTCACTCGAAGGTAAACTTTACCAGGCTTCTGGCCGATAAAAAATGATCTATGTCAAATAGTTTCGTTAATTAAAGAGGTAAAAATGAAAAATAGTACGCCTATCCGAAGCATACTGATATGTGTAACTTTACTACTGTCCTTTGCTTCTATTACCGCCGCAGAAACTATCCTTATTGAGGCTGAGGCCTTTACTAACCATGGCGGCTGGGTTGTTGATCAGCAGTTTATGGACCAAATGGATTCACCGTTTCTTTTAGCTCACGGTTTAGGTCGGCCTGTTGCTGACGCTGTAACAAAGGTTACCTTCCCGGCTGCAGGAATATACCGCGTATGGGTCCGCACACGAGACTGGGTGGCGCCTTGGAAGGCGCCGGGTGCCCCCGGCAGGTTCCAGGTGCTCGTCAATGGTGCGCCGCTAAATGCAATCTTCGGAACCGAAGGCCCAGCATGGCACTGGCAGCAGGGCGGGGCGATTCGGGTAACTACTCTGCAGATTGCCGTTTCACTGCACGACTTGACCGGTTTTGAGGGCCGGTGCGATGCGATTATTTTTACTACCGATACTAATTTTACTCCCCCGAATGACGGTGAGCAAATGGATGCTTTTCGCCGCCAGGTGCTGGGCCTGAATTCTCAGCCGAAAGACGCGGGCAATTTTGATCTGGTTGTGGTCGGCGGCGGAATGTCTGGATCCTGCGCAGCCGTCTCCGCTGCAAGGCTCGGCTTGCAGGTGGCCCTTATACAAAACCGCCCTGTACTGGGCGGCAACAACAGCTCCGAAGTCCGTGTCCATCTCGGAGGCGAAATTAATCTTCCGCCTTACCCGGCCATAGGCAGCGTCGTCAGAGAACTCGACTCCGGACATCAGGGAAATGCAAGACCCGCCAAGTTCTACGATGACAACCGAAAAATGAGCGTGGTACGGGCGGAGGAAAATATCCACCTCTTTGTCAATATGCATGCGTTCAAAGTTCAAAAGCAGGGCGACCGTATCGTCGCGGTCGTCGCCAAACATATTATCAACGCCGGCGAATGGCGCTTCCGCGCACCATTGTTTGTCGATTGCACCGGTGACGGCACTATCGGCTATCTGGCCGGTGCCGATTATCGTATGGGACGCGAAAGCAAAGAACAAACCGGTGAATCTATGGCGCCCGAAAAACCCGACAAGATGACTATGGGTGCGTCTGTAATGTGGTATTCGGTGCAGTCCAATCAGCCGGAAAGATTTCCCGATTGCCCCTGGGCCTTGCAGTTCACCGAGCAAAGCTGTCAGCATGTCACCAGAGGCGACTGGAACTGGGAAGCCGGACTCAACCGCGACCAGATTGCTGAGTTCGAGTATATACGAGATTACTCCTTTAGAGCAATTTACGGAAACTGGGCCTTTCAGAAAAACCACAGTCGTAATAAAGATAAATATTACAAACTAAAGCTCGACTGGGTGGCTTACATTGCTGGCAAACGCGAATCCCGTCGGTTGCTCGGCGACATAATACTCCAGCAGCAGGACATCCAGAAGCGAAAAAGATTCCCAGACTCTTTTGTAACCAGCACTTGGTCGATAGACCTGCACTATCCGGATCCGAAAAACACCAAATATTTCCCGGGCGAAGAATTCCGTACCATCTGTACACAACCTAAAATCAAGCCGTACCCGATTCCATACCGTTGTCTGTATTCACGCAACGTACAAAATCTGATGATGGCCGGCCGATGCATCAGCGTTACCCATGTAGCCCTGGGAACGGTCCGTGTGATGCGAACATGCGGTATGATGGGCGAGCTTGTCGGTATGGCTGCCTCGCTTTGTAAAAAATACAACACCGA
>CAZWME010000226.1:0-5462 GCA_964634515.1 uncultured Pirellulales bacterium
TGATGTAGATATTCCCTTAGGCAATTTCCAACTGGAGCTTCGCCGACCAAATGGTGATGTCGCGGCTACAATAAATCTGGCCGGTTACGGCATATCGGATGGAAGTCGATTTGTAATAACCAACGGCTCTGCTGCTTCGAGCGGCTTTGGTGTTACCGGTTTGATGAGAACCGGCGGGGGTAAAGAAGACTCCAATCTTGTACTGGCGACATATCGTTCTTTGGATACGGATCCGCCAACGTACGCCTTAAATGAAAAATATGACATTTATCTTCTCAGGGCAACATCAGCAGAAGACATTTATCTTGACAAACAGCAAACACAGAATGAGTGGTTTAACTGGGACACCGTTAAAGGGACGAGACAGTCTTATTGCAGGCCCGACGATAATTGGAATGTGGTATATCAGGATTTTCAGTCTGCGATCGAGACACTGGGCGGAGCAAATGGAACAGGCGGAGACCGAAAGAACTACAACCTTGCTAATTCTGTTGGTCCTTTTGTTACCATAGGTGATATAACAAGGGTCCTTAAGCTGGGACCCAGCGCCGATCCCTGCGATATGATCGGTATAAGACTTTCGTCAGAGCCCGGCGAAGAGGACGTCCGAGTAGATTTGTGGAATCCGGCCTTTGTGAATATTTTCCAGTATCTGACTGTCATCGACCCTGCATCCCACGGCCACGGAACGTATGAAACGAGAATAAAAGGCCGGGTAAATGTCAATACCGCTCCATCATTTGTGATAGAGCAACTGCCGTGGATGCATGCTGCAATCGCCCAGGAAATAGTTTCATATCGAGATACAACAGCCAAAGGTTTTGAAAGTACCGCCGAATTGATGCAGATCAACCTGATGGGCTATTACGCATATGACCCTTCGTACAGACTTATCGACTTGGATCGATTTCCAGACCTTACACCAAACGACGGGGCAGTGAGCGATTTCGAAGAGAGAGATGTGATTTTCTCGCGGATTAGCAATCTCGTTACCGTACGAAGCGATGTTTTTACCGCTTATATTCTCGTTCGCATCGGCGTCGATGGCCCACAAAGAAGAGTAATAGCCATACTCGACAGAAGCCAAGTCAACTCTACCGGCGATAGAGTGAAAATCGTTGCGTTACACTCTGTTCCCGATCCCAGATGATTGTAATGCTAAGACTTTAGAAGTTCTAAAATCTCAGGATGCACTTTTTCGTTGGCCGCTATCATTGGAAATTGCTGAGCCTGGTAGTTTTCCAACTCGACAGGATAGATTTTTTTTCCCTGCCAATCCGTAATGACAGCACCGGCGGCCTCGGCGATCAGGGATCCTGCTGCAATATCCCACAGCTTCGGGTCAAATACAATGGTGGCTACAAGCCCGCCATTTGCCACGTATGCCAATTGCAGAGCGGTAGTCCCTAAATTTCGGAATCTTGTCCGCTTCATAATTTCGCACGTCCAGGAAGGCACACCATTGTCAAAATGACTGTCAAGGCCAACACTTGAAAACCTGTCCATCGCTGCAACGCCTGCAGTTATTCTCCTGTTGTTCAATTGTGCCTCACCGCCTTTGACAGCGGTGTACATTGAATCCGTGGCCGGTTCGAAAACCACTCCGACAATGGGCTCTCCTTCATAGAACACTGCAATGCTGACGCTAAATAAAAGCATATGGTGAGCAAAATTGTTTGTTCCGTCAATAGGGTCGATAACCCACCAGAACTGTCTGTCGCCTCGTGGGGACTGCTTGAATATTTTACCCTGTTCGCCCTCCTCAGCGATAAAACCATGGTCGGGATAGTTCTCCTTTATTCTGTCGATGATAATTTGCTGACATCGGGTATCGGCATGGGTTACCAGCTCGTTGGAGTTCTTAATTGATGTTTTGATGAAATTGATTTCTTCCATCGCACGCTGTCCGGCCAGGCGCGCCGAGACTATAGCTGTCTCCAGCATTCTGCTTAAATCTCTCTGCTCTAATTGCATATTCGTATCTCGTATTTCAATAGTCTGTCATTTATTCTCTGTCTGGTCTTTTGAAGTCCGACTCTGAGCTTGACATAATCATTACGTTGTCCTATTGTAGCAAAGTTATGCACACAAGCCAACATGTAAATAAGGCAAAATTTTTCCGCCGGGCTTCATCCCGT
The DNA here is from genome assembly GCA_964634515.1 of uncultured Pirellulales bacterium. Classification (GTDB taxonomy): domain Bacteria; phylum Planctomycetota; class Phycisphaerae; order Sedimentisphaerales; family Anaerobacaceae; genus NIOZ-UU13. The sequence continues at coordinate 2,139 of CAZWME010000226.1, forward strand.
CAGCGGTTGATAGCAACGATTATATGCCTGGTAGTGGTTAGTTTCTTCGGATTTTTTTCATTGGCCGGACATTATAACATCGATATGGGACGGTGGCTTGGGTATTGCGGCTTTAAGCAAAAATACGGGCTGCCTTGTCCAACGTGCGGGATGACAACTGCAACACTTGCCTTCTCACAGGGCAAAATATCCGAGGCGTTTTATATCCAGCCTGCCTGTACCTTATTATGCTGCGTGCTGGTCCTTATAGCGTTTTTAGCTTTTTTTACCGCCGTTTTCGGGAAACATTTCCGCTTTATAGAGCGTTTTTTGAACGAAGTCAAAGTAAGGTATATTATTCTGGCCCTGATAGTTATCATTGCCGCCGGCTGGGCTGTAACTCTGGCTCGAGCACTGACGGTAAACAATAGTTATCGATAAAAGACAGCAACATCCGACGATTGGAGACATTAGCTATTTGGGGGAGATTGCCGCGCGATGTTTTGCGATTTACAGGATAACCACAAGCAATATCGAAACCTCACATTGCCAAGTCGGTAGTCGGGTTAAGACAAAACCAGCCTAACAAAACGCCGTGCTGACTATTAAAGACGGCGTTGGTCAAGACCCCCTCAAGATAGGCCCTAAATCCTCCATTTCCTTCTGCGCCTCTTTCTTCCTGCCCCTATATTTTCCTCTCATGGCGTTTATTTTTTCATTAGCCTTGTCCTGCAAGGCGCCGGGCTGACGGCCTTTATCGAGCATTTCCTGGAGGTTGATTCTACCGGTATCATAAAGACGCCAGAGGTGCTCATCAAGAAGCTGCATACCGAGCTTCTTGCCGGTTTGAATGCTTGAATCAATTCTGTAAGTCTTATTTTCACGGATAAGGTTGGAGATAGCAGGCGTTACAACCATAAACTCATAGGCTGCAATTCTACCTCTGCCGGTTGCTAAAGGACAAAGTGCCTGACTGAGAACCGCAATCAAATTACTGCTTAACTGGATGCGAATCTGTTCCTGCTGGTCCACAGGAAAAACGTCAATCAATCTGGTAATCGTTCCAGCGGCACTTGTAGTATGGACTGTAGCAAAAACAAGGTGGCCGGTCTCGGCGGCCCTTACGGCGGATTCGATTGTTTCAAGGTCACGCAATTCACCAACCAAAATCACGTCAGGGTCCTGTCTCAAAACACGTCTCAGAGCCTCACCAAAGCTGGGCACATCAACACCAACCGCCCGCTGGTTAACAATAGATTTCTTGTGAGTATGATAATATTCTATTGGTTCTTCAATAGTGATAATGTGGCGGTCAAGATTTTCATTGATGTAGTTTATCATAGTAGCAAGCGTGGTTGTCTTGCCGCATCCGGTTGGCCCCGTAACAAGAAACATCCCTCTTGGCCTGCGACACAGGGCGGCACAAATCTTGGGTAAACCAATTTCCTCAAAGGTCATAATGTTTGTCGGGATACGACGTAAAACCAGCGAGAGATTGCCTTTCTGCCTAAAAACAGCTACACGAAATCTGGCTTGATCGCCATAAGCAAAACCAAAGTCGGTTCCACCCTCTTCCTGAAGCTCCTGTTGATTTTTGTCTGGGGTTATGCTTTTCATTAAAGCTGTAGTATCATCAGGTTCGAGCACTTTGGTTTCCAGAGACCTGAGCGAACCATCTATTCTCAACACAGGTGGTCGTCCAACAACAAGATGTAAATCGGACGCTCCCTGCACAACACAGGCCTGGAGTAATCTATCCATATTAACGGTTGCCATTAAATTTCCTCTATAATTATATTTGGGTTAACTTACCGCCGCACCTTCCGTCTGCGTTATTCTGACCACTTCGGCCGGTGTGGTTGTTCCTTTGAAAATTTTGAGTATGCCATCTTCCATCAGCGTGCTCATGCCGCTTGCTTTTGCAGCCTTTCTTAATTCGGTAGTAGGAGCCTTTGCAAAAGCCAACTCTCTTATTTCGTTGTTCATTTCAAACATCTCGAATATAGCTATACGTCCTTTATAGCCGGTATTCTGGCATTGGCTACACCCGGCTCCTTTATAAATGCGTTCTTTTTTAAGTACTTCAGGGGTAATACCCAGCGCCTGTAAATGATAGGGATCCGGATTTTCGTCAGCCACCTTGCATTTTTTACAGATAATCCTCACGAGTCTCTGTGCCATAATGGCCTGTATCGAGCTTGCCACAAGGAAGGGCTTGACGCCCATATCTATCAAACGTGTAATTGCGCTCGGGGCATCATTTGTATGTAAAGTGCTGAAAACAAGGTGGCCTGTAAGTGCTGCCTGAATTGCGATATCCGCAACGACGCCGTCACGAATTTCGCCGATGAGTATGATATTAGGGGCCTGACGCAACATTGCTCTTAGTATTTTGTCAAAAGTCAATTCGATTTCTTCTTTGACCTGACATTGATTCATTCCATCAAAGTTGTATTCTACAGGGTCTTCGGCAGTTATGATTTTCTTGTCCGGTTTATTAAGCTCTTGCAAAGCGGCATATAGAGTCGTTGTTTTGCCGCTACCTGTCGGGCCTGTTACCAGAAAGATACCGTTCGGTCTTTTAATTATCTTCTGAAATTGTTCATAATTTCTCTGTTCAAAACCCAGTGACTCAATACCGATGTTGACCGCATCGGGGCGTAAAATTCGGAGCACTACACTTGGGCCGTGGTTTCCCGGTAGAGACGAAACACGGAAATCAATATCCTGTCCTCCTATCTCCCGCTTAATACGACCATCCTGAGGTAATCTTTTTTCGGCAATGTCCATACCCGACAGGATTTTAAAACGTGTTACCAGCGGCGCCTGCATACTCTTGGGAATATTGTCCCTCTCCAGGCAAACTCCATCAACGCGATATCTTATGCGTACTCTATCCTCCATTGGTTCAACATGTATATCGCTGGCCCGCATATAATATGCATTGTCAATTATCAGGTTTACCAGCCTGATAATCGGAGCGTCATCATCGCCCGCTGCGGCCTGGGCCTTGAGTGCTTCAGCCTGCAACTCATGACCAACCTCGGTAAGCTCTGCAGCAGTTGCGTCGATGCTGTGTCTGAGCCTGTCGCTCTCTTCCTTTGTGGCCTCGTCAACAGTGTCCTCAAGGTAAGAGCGAATTTTGGAAGGATTCGCAACATAGCAGTCCAGTTCCGTATTCAAACGGAAACGAATTGCATCCATCATCTCCAGGTCCAGCGGATCACCGATAACCAATCTCAATTTGCCGTTGTTCATACCGAGAGGCAGGACGTTATGCCTTTTCATAAGCTCCTGAGGAATCAACTTAGCGGCATCCTGCGGGATGGTAGTGTTGTCCATATC
>CAZWME010000226.1:5472-7258 GCA_964634515.1 uncultured Pirellulales bacterium
TGAGTCGTATCCAGATTTACGTACTGCAACCCAAACTGCTTGGCGATCGACTTGGCCAGTGTATCTTCATCTATCAAACCAACTTCGAGCAACACCTGGCCGAGACGTTTGTTGTTGGTCCTCGAAGTCTTAATAGCATTGATGAGAGCCTGCTTTTCTACAAGCCCTGCTTTGTATAATATTTCACCTAAACGTTTGCGCTGTTTTGCCATAGTCTCCTCAATAAACCTGCTGACCCCAGTACTATTCTATTATAACATCTCCAAGCCAGTTAGTCAAATATTCAATTTCAATCTGAGCATATTCAGAGCAGTTTGTGCCGCTCGAAGGCGTATAGATCGCCTATCGTGAGAGAAGAGGCAACGTTTTGTATCACAGCCATTATCGGAATCTACACTGATATATACCAGTCCTACGGGTTTTTGTTCGGTTCCGCCGTCTGGTCCAGCTATGCCGGTTATGCCAATTGCAAAGTCTGTTCGGGCCTTTTTTCTGGCATTACAGGCCATAGCCTGAGCGACCTGCTCGCTGACAGCACCGTATTTTTCAATTAAATCGGCAGCTACGCCCATTTCGCTGGTTTTGGCGGCGTTGCTGTAAGTAATCCACCCATGCGTAAAATATTTGCTTGCCCCGGGTATATCGGTTAGTAGCCTGGCTATGGTGCCGCCCGTGCAGGATTCGGCTACGGCTATGGTCTTTCCCTGTCGGGCTAATTTTTCGCCCACCACCTCTGCCAAACTCTGCTCTGCTGTACCGTAAACCAGCTCTCCGAGCGTATTACGTATTGTTTTTTCCTCCTTTTCTGCCATTTTCCGGGCGGTGTCTTTATCTTTGGAGGTTGCGATTACGTGCAGGGTAATTATACCGTATTCGACGGTGCTGTTGACCAGTGGATTTCTACCTCGCTGACAAGCATCACCAAGCAGTTCGGCAATTGTGGATTCACCTGCTCCGAAGCACCTTAGTTTTCGCACAACCACAGCCTGTTCGCCGCTGAATCGCTGCAACTCCGGAAAAACTGATTCAGCAAACATTCTCTTCATTTCCGATGGCACGCCTGGGAAGGCAAAAATCAGTTTACCTTTTACCTCGGCCATAATGCCCGGAGCCGTACCAAGACTGTTCTCAATTGGCTTTGCTCCGGCTGGTATGTACGCCTGAATCTTGTTCTTTCCGGACATCTGCAAATTTCGCTTGTTAAAAAAGTTCTCAAGCCTGTCCAGAAGTTCAGCCTGTAACTGCAATTCGGTACCAAGATAACCGGCAAATGCCTGGCGGGTCACATCGTCGTCAGTAGGCCCCAGTCCACCGGTAACCAGAACGATATCAGCATCAACAGCAGCCAAATTGAACGCACGTACAATCGCATCCACATCATCACCGATAGTATAAGAGCTGACAACAGGTATGCCGATTGAAAATAATTCACTGCTTAAATATGTAGTATTGGTATTTACTGTTTGACCATTAAGCAGCTCATTGCCGATGCTGATGATACTTGCTTTTTTCATATACCCTAACCATTGTTTTATTCTACAAGTATTGGCTCAAGCCCTGCTCTTACCCCCGGAAACATTAATGACAGTGCCGTGAATATAACCGGCACGTTCGGAAGCCAAAAAGCAAACCGTGTTGGCAACCTCACTAAGCTTGCCACACCTTCCAAGAGGTATAGATGCAGTTTCATATTTTTCGCGCAGTTGCTCTACGGTTATTCCACGAGTGTAGGACAGTGCACGTTCATACTCTTCGGAGCGCAGGGCTGTTACCTCGACAATTCCCG